>NZ_JBEXGT010000046.1:62797-83453 GCF_040607475.1 Sphaerisporangium sp. NPDC005288
AGGGAAGGGGACCGGCTCAAAGGCGCCCGAACCCGCGCGAGCGGAGCGAGCGCCAGAAACACAGACCCCTCCGCGGACCTGCCGTGGAGGGGTCTCTCGTGGGCCGTGCGGCCCAGGCGTACCGGGTGCGCCGGGTCAGGAGGCGTGGATGACGTCGTACGACTCGGCGAAGTGGCAGGCGCTGAGGTGCCCGCCGGCGCGGATCTCCAGCAGCGGCTCCTGCTCGGCGCAGATGTCCTGCGCCTTCCAGCACCGGGTGCGGAAGCGGCAGCCCGAGGGCGGGTCCGCGGGCGACGGCGGGTCGCCCTGCAGGATGATGCGCTCGCGCGTCTCGCGGCCCTCGGGGTCGGGGACCGGCACGGCCGACAGCAGCGCCTGCGTGTACGGGTGAGCAGGCCGCTCGTAGATCTGCTCGTCCTTGCCCAGCTCGACGATCTTGCCCAGGTACATCACCGCGACGCGGTCGGAGATGTGCCGGACGACCGACAGGTCGTGGGCGATGAAGATGTAGGCGAGGTTGAACTCGTCCTGCAGCCGCTCCAGCAGGTTCATCACCTGCGCCTGGATCGACACGTCCAGCGCCGAGACCGGCTCGTCGCAGATGATGATCTCCGGCTGCAGCGCCAGGCCGCGGGCGATGCCGATGCGCTGCCGCTGGCCGCCGGAGAACTGGTGCGGGTACCGGTTGATGTGCTCGGGGTTGAGGCCGACGACCTCGAGCAGCTCCTGCACCTTCCTGCGGCGGTCGCCGCGGGGCGCCACCTCGGAGTGGATCTCGAACGGCTCCCCGATGATGTCGCCGACAGTCATACGGGGGTTCAGCGAGGTGTAGGGGTCCTGCATGACCATCTGGATGTTGCGGCGCATCCGCTTGAGGTCTCCCCCGTGCGCCCGGGCCATGTCGGTGCCGTTGATCTTCACCTCCCCCGACGTGGGCCGCTCCAGCGCCATGAGCAGCTTGGCGAGGGTGGACTTCCCGCAGCCCGACTCGCCGACGACGCCGAGCGTCTCGCCGCGGTGCAGGTCGAAGGAGACCCCGTCCACCGCCTTGATGGCGCCGATCTGGCGCTTGAGAACGATGCCCTGGGTCAGCGGGAAGTGCTTGACCAGGTCACGAACCTCGAGGATCCGCTCACCCGAGGGTGCCATCGAGGACCTCCCGGTAGTAGTGGCAGGCGCTCCCGCGCGTCCCGCTGATCTCGTACAGCGGAGGCACGTCGGTCACGCAGTTGTCGCGACGGTAGGGGCAGCGGGGGTGGAAGGCACAGCCCGATGGCATGTTGAGCAGGTTGGGCGGCAGCCCCTTGATGGCGTAGAGCTCCTGGCCCTTCATGTCGACCCGGGGGATCGAGTCGAGCAAACCCTTGGAGTAGGGGTGCGCCGGGCTCTTGTACAGGTCGTGGACCGGGGCGTGCTCGACGATGCGCCCGGCGTACATGACGGCGATCTTGTCGGCCACGTCCGCCACCACGCCGAGGTCGTGCGTGATGAGGATCAGGCCCATGTTGCTCTCGCGCTGCAGCTCGGCGAGCAGCTCCATGATCTGCGCCTGGACCGTCACGTCGAGCGCGGTCGTCGGCTCGTCGGCGATCAGGACCTCGGGGTCCAGCGCGATCGACATCGCGATCATGATGCGCTGGCGCATGCCGCCGGAGAACTGGTGCGGGTAGTCGTTGACGCGCTGCTTGGCCGCGGGGATGCGCACGCGGTCCATCAGCTCGACGGCCTTGTTCATGCCGTCGCGCTTGGACATGCCGCGGTGGACGCGGAACATCTCGCTGATCTGCCAGCCCACGGTGAACACCGGGTTCAGCGCGGAAAGAGCGTCCTGGAAGATCATCGCGATGCGCTGGCCGCGGATCTGGCTGCGGGCCTGGTCGGAGAGCTTCAGCATGTCGGTGCCGCGGAAGCGGACCTCGCCCTTGGGGATGCGGGCCGGCGGCATGTCCAGGATGCCCATGATGGCCTGGGCGGTCACCGACTTGCCCGAGCCCGACTCGCCGAGCACGGCGAGGGACTCCCCGGCGTTCACCGTGTAGCTCACGCCGTTCACGGCCCGCACCACGCCCTGCCGCGTGGCGAACTCCACGTGCAGGTTGTCCACCACGAGCAGGGGCTCGTGCGCGGGTCCGGTTTCCTGGGGGTGGGTGTCGATCGACGGGTTATTCACCTTCGGTTGCCCTCTCCTACCGCAGCTTCGGGTCTAGCGCGTCTCGGACCGCGTCACCCAGCATGACGACGCTGAGGATGGTCAGGCTGAGGAACAGCGCCGGGAAGATCAGCGGGAGCGGCGCCTCCAGGAAGCGGTTGCGCGCGTCCGCGATCATCAGGCCCCAGGAGATCTGCGGCGACTGGATGCCCACGCCGAGGAAGGACAGGGCCGCCTCGGCGGCGATGAACGCGCCCAGGTTGATCGTGGAGACCACGATGACCGGCGCGACGGCGTTCGGCAGAATGTGCCGCAGCATGATCCGCCCGGGTCCGGCGCCGAGCGCGCGGGCCGCCATCACGTAGTCCTGGTGCTTGGCCGTGATGACCGCCGCGCGCATGATGCGCAGGATCATCGGCCAGGCGAGCAGGGACAGGGCGAGCACGACGCTGCCGATGCCGGCGTTGTCGCGCCCGATGACCGCGAGGATCAGCAGGGCGCCGAGGATGGAGGGGATCGCGAAGAAGATCTCGGCGATGCGGGAGAGCAGGATGTCGACCCAGCGGCCGTAGAAGCCGCCGATCAGGCCCAGGGCGCCGCCGATCAGGGCGGTGACGATGGCGCTGACGAACCCGACGATGATCGAGACCCGGGCGCCCCAGATGACGCGGGAGTACACGTCGCAGCCGAGGTTGTCGGTGCCGAACCAGTGCTCGGGGGTGATTCCCTTGCGCGCCTGCGCCAGGGAGCAGGTCTTCGCGTCGACCCCGACGGTGTCGAACAGCCCCGGGAAGGCCGAGATGGCGACAAGCAGCACCAGCATGGCGGCGCCGATGAGGAAGACCGGGTTGCGCCGCAGGTCGTACCACGCGTCCGACCACAGGCTGGCGGGCTTGCTCTCCTTGGCAGGCTCGGCGGGTTGCGACGGAGCCAGCGAAGGAAGGGTGTCGTTACTCATAGCGGATCCTGGGGTCGAGGACGGCGTACAGCAGGTCGACGACGAGGTTGGCCACGATGTAGATCAGGACCAGGACCGTCACGATGCCCACCACGACGGAGTTCTCCTGCAGGTACACCGACTGGAAGAGCTGCTGGCCGATGCCGGGCAGGTTGAAGATCGTCTCAGTGATCACCGCGCCGCCCATGAGCGTTCCGAGGTCCGCGCCCAGGTAGGTGACCAGAGGGATCAGCGAGTTCCGCAGGGCGTGCCGTGCGAGCACCCGTCTCCTGGGCATGCCCTTGGCGATGGCCGTGCGCACGTAGTCGGCGCGCAGCGTCTCCATCAGGCTCGTCCGTGTCAGGCGGGTGAGGTAGGCGATGGAGATCATCGCCAGCACGAACCCGGGCACCATGTAACTTCGCAGCCCGTCCTGGATGCCGGCCACCGGGAAGAAGTCGATGCCGGTGCTCTGCTTCAGCTTCACGCCGAGCACGAGCTGCAGGACGAAGCCGCTGACCAGCGTGGGGACCGACACCATCAGCAGGGTGACGGCCAGGATGGCCTTGTCCTCCCACCTGCCGCGGCGCAGCGCCGCCCACAGGCCGAGGCCGACGCCGATGATCGCCTCGAAGATGAGGGCGGTGACCGACAACTGGAGGGTGACCTGGAACTTGCCCTCGAAGATGGTCGAGACCGGCAACCCTCGGAAGGTGGTGCCGAAGTTCCCGCTCAGAATGTCGCGGATGTAGTAGCCATACCGCACGATGAGGGGGTCGTTGAGGTGGAATTGCTCCCGGAGTGCCGCCGCGAACACCGGGTCAACGCGTTTTTCGCCGGCCAGCGCCTGGAGGGGATCACCCGGAAGCGCGTAGACGATGGCGAAGATGAGGAATGTGGTGCCCAACAGCACAGGGATCGCCTGGAGAAGGCGCCTGATGACGTAGCGGCCCATCTAGTCTCCCGATCATTACAAAGGGCAGCCCGCCGCAACCAACAGAGCTGCCCTCGTGGGTGTCGCCCACTCCGGGTGGTTCAGGGTACCCAACCACCCGGAGTGGTTGACGTCAGGCCTTCTCGACGTTGAACAGGTCGATCCGCTCGAACGGGTCGATCTTGACGTTCTTCACGTGCTGCGAGTATGCGCCGTTCGTCTGGTAGAAGTACACAGGGATGTACGGGAGCTCCTTGAGCACCAGGTCATCGGCCTGCTGGTAGAACTTGACGCCCTCGTCGAGGGTCTTGGCCGCGTCGCCCTGGGTCACCAGGTCGTCGAACTCCTTGCTCTTGTAGCCCGAGTAGTTCGAGCTGCCGCCCGAGCCGAACTGCGGACGCAGGTAGTTCTCCGGGGACGGGTAGTCCATGATCCACGCCATGCGGAAGGCGCCCGGCCACTTCTTGTTGCCCAGGTCCTCGAGGATCGTGGCGAACTTCTCGACCGGCTTCGGCGTCACCTCGGCGCCGAGGTTGGTGCGCAGGTTGTTGGCGACGGCCTCGATCCACTCCTTGTGGCCGCCGTCACCGTTGTAGCCGATCTCGATGGTGCCGGCCTTCGGCCCGCCGGCCTGCTCGAACAGGGCCTTGGCCTTGGCGGGGTCGTAGGTGCAGGCCTCGCCGCAGGCGCCCTGGCGGTAGCCGGAGACGACCGGGCTGATGAAGTCGTCGGCCGGGACGCGGGTGCCGGAGAAGACCGTCTCGGTGATCGTCTTGCGGTCGATCGCCATGGAGATGGCCTTGCGGATGTCGGCGTTCTTGGCGTAGTCGCCGCCGCTCTTGATCGGGAAGCCGATGTAGCCGATGCCCGACGACGGCTGCTCGATGTAGCGGTCGCCGAACTCCTGCTTGGCGGTGGAGATGGCCTCCGGCGGCAGCTGGTCCATGATGTCCAGGTTGCCGGCGCGCAGGTCGTTGAACGCGGTGCTCAGGTCGGTGTAGATCTTGAAGTCGACCGCGTCGATCTTGGCCTTGCCCTCCTTGAAGTTGTCGTCGCGGACCAGGGAGATGGTCTGGTCCGTGCCGCGCTTCCAGGGCTTGGAGATCTTGAAGGGGCCGTTGCCGATCGGGTTGCCGCCGAAGTCGGCCTTGAGCTTGCCTTCGCCCTCGAACGCCGCCTTGGGGAGGGGGTAGAACGCCGTGTAGCCCAGCATCGTCGGGAAACCGGAGAAGGGGTTCTTCAGCTCGACGGTGAAGGTCTTGTCGTCGACGACCTTCAGGCCCTTCAGGGCGGTGGCGGTGGGGGTCTTGCCCTCGCCCGGGTTCAGCTCGTCGTAGCCGACGATGCTGCCGAAGAAGTAGTTGCCCTCCTGGGCGTTGGCGCCGTTGGCGGTGAAGTTCCAGGAGTCGACGAAGTTCTGGGCGGTGACGGGCTCACCGTTGTGCCACTTGTACCCGTCCTTGAGCTTGATCGTCCACGTGGTGGAGTCCGGCGACTCGATGGACTCGGCGACGCGGTTGTACGGCTTCTTGTCCGCGTCGTAGTCGACGAGGCCGACGAAGAGTGCGTTCAGCACTTCGGCGCCGCTGGTCTCGGTGGTGTTGCCCGGGATGAGGTCGTGCTGCGGTTCAGCGATCTCGACCCTGACCGCGCCTGCGTTGCCTGCGGCGCTGGAGCTGGTACCGGTGCTGCCGCCGCTGCCGCCGCACGCCGCAACCGCGAGCGCCAGCAGTGCGGTCCCGGCGACGATCTGTGCGCCCTTGGTCACACGCATCGTGGATTAATCCTCCCTCTAAGGTGGGCGTTAGGACTGAGCCGCTCATGTCGGGCACGCCTCCCAGGGGATCGATCCCTGGAGTTCGCGGACACGGTCAAATCAGTTGACGCCCTGCCAGACGACCGCGAGCATTCCTCACTACTTCTCACCAGCGAGTCTCTGGCGCATTGCAGTTCGGTCACACGTGCCCCTGACGGACGTCACACGCATACCAACTAGGCTGTCAATAATGCCCTGATACGGCATAAAGCAGTCACCAAGGTACACAGGCCGGGATGTGATCGCACATCCAGGCCGGGTGGCCGCTTTCGGCCATCTCAGGTACCGAGCTGCGATGACACGGCCCCGCGGCCATGATCGGCGCCGCCTCGGCGGACGGCTTCCGCTCAAGAGCGATCAAGTGGGACCGTAGGCATCTCATTCACCGGTATCCAATAGAGTCCATCCCATGAGTCAGCCGGAATCCGCTGTAGCGGACTCCCGGGCGGGCGACCGGGCGGGCGGCACCTCTCCCAACGGGAAGGAATCGCTGTCCGCGCTCGCCGAGCGCCACGGGTTGCGACGCGCCATCGCGCGTCCCAGTCTGCCCGTCTACCTGCGCCAACTGTGGGACAGGCGGCACTTCGTCCTCACGTACGCCACGTCGCGTAACGTCTCGAAGTATTCCGACTCGGCGCTGGGCCAGCTTTGGCAGGTGCTGACGCCGCTGCTGAACGCCGCCGTCTACTTCCTCATGTTCGGCGTGATCCTGGGGCAGAAGAAGGACCTCACGAACTACACCGCCTTCCTGATCACCGGTGTGTTCGTCTACTCCTACACCCAGCGGTCGATCACCGGCGGCGCCAAGTCCATCTCGGGGAACCTCTCGCTCATCCGGGCGCTGCACTTCCCCCGCGCCGCGCTCCCTCTGGCCTACACGATCCAGGAGTTCCAGCAGCTCGCCATCTCGATGGGCGTGCTGTTCGTCATCGTGCTCGTCACGGGCGAGCCACTGACCTGGGCCTGGCTGCTGATCCCCTTCGCTCTGCTGCTGCAGACGATCTTCAATGTCGGGATAAGCCTGCTCCTCGCACGCGTCGGAGCATTCGTCCGCGACATGAACCAGTTGCTCCCGTTCATCCTGCGCACCTGGCTGTACACCTCGGGCGTGTTCTACAGCATCCCGGCCAAGATGAAGGGCAGCCCCGAGTGGGCGCGCTTCCTGCTGGAGTTCAACCCTCCTTCGGTCTTCATCGACCTGATGCGCCACCTGCTGCTGCGCAGCTACGGCCATGACCTGCAGGTGCACCAGTTCCCGCACAGCACCCTGCCCCAACTGTGGCTATACGCTGGCTTCTGGGCCGCGGTCGCACTGATCGGCGGCTTCTGGTACTTCTGGCGGGCCGAGGAGAGGTATGGCCGTGGCTGAGCTGACCAAGGAGCCGTCCCAGATGGCCCACCCCCAGGACGAGGCGCCCGAGCCCGCCCCCGCGAGCGCTCCCGAGCGCGAGCCCGGCACGCCCACCGTCGTCGTCGACGACCTGCACATCGTCTACCGCGTGTACGGCGCGGCGAGCGACGCCGAGAAGGGCAACGCCGCCAACGCCCTCATGCGGCTCATCCGCCGCCAGGGCCGGCCGCAGATGAAGGAGGTCCACGCCGTCAAGGGCGTGTCCTTCGTCGCCCGGCACGGTGACGCCATCGGCATCATCGGCCGCAACGGATCGGGCAAGTCCACGCTGCTGCGGGCCATCGCCGGCCTGCTGCCGCCGCACAAGGGCTCGGTCTACACCAACGGCCAGCCGTCGCTGCTCGGCGTCAACGCCGCGCTGATGAAAGAGCTCACCGGCGAGCGCAACATCGTGCTCGGCTGCTACGCGATGGGCATGACGCCCGCGCAGGTCAAGGAGAGGTACGACGAGATCGTCGAGTTCTCCGGCATCGGCGAGTTCGTCCAGTTCCCCATGTCGACCTACTCCTCCGGCATGGGCGCGCGGCTGCGCTTCGCCATCGCCTCGGCCAAGAGCCACAACGTCCTGCTCATCGACGAGGCACTCGCCACCGGCGACCGCGACTTCAAGCGCAAGAGCCAGGAGCGCATCCACCAGATGCGCGAAGAGGCCGGCACGGTCTTCCTCGTCGCCCACAACCTCGACGTGATCGAGGAGACCTGCAACCGCGTCATCTGGCTGCACAAGGGCAAGATCAAGATGGACGGCGACCCCGCGACGGTGCTCGCCGCCTACAACTCCTGACCGGCCGGCCGGTCGATCCCGCGTGAAGGCGCCCTCACGGCCTCGTGAGGGCGCCTTCACGGCTTTCCGGTCCTTCCCCTGAGGCGCGGCGCCCGTCGATCGTCTGAGGGCCGTCTCAGAGGGCAAGATGGGGAGGTCCGGAACGTCCTTCCTTCGGAGGTCCATCGTGGCCAACCAGCCACCGATCCCCTATGACTTCTTGCCCGAGGTCCCCGCGCTGACCGTCGAGAGCGACGACGTGCGCGACGGCGAGCGTCTGTCCGACGACCACGTGTTCGACGACTGGGGCATGTCAGGGCAGAACATCTCGCCGCACCTGCGCTGGTCGGGCGCGCCCGAGGGCACCAAGAGCTTCGCCGTCACCTGCTACGACCCCGACGCGCCCACGACCAGCGGCTTCTGGCACTGGCTGCTGTTCGACATCCCCGCGAGCGTCACCGAGTTGCCGGCGGGCGCGGGCGGCGGGGAGAACAAGGGCCTTCCCGAGGGCGCCGTCCACGGTCGCAACGACTACGGCCTGCGCGAGTACGGCGGCGCCGCCCCGCCGCCCGGCGCGCCGCACCGTTACCTGTTCGCCGTGCACGCCCTGGGCGTGGACAAGCTCGGGGTCGGCGAGGACGCCTCGCCGGCCGTCGTGGGCTTCACCATCGTGGCCAACACGCTGGCGCGCGGCTACATCGCTCCGGTCTACGAGACCTGACGGTTCCAGGGGGCCTGACGACTCTGGGGGCCCGACGGCTCCACAGGGTCTGACGGCGCCGGAGTGGCCCCGCGCGCGTACCGGTACGGACGCGGCTAGACCGTACAGAAGTCCGGACACGCCCGGTGAATCTGCTGACACCCCGCACGCGATTCCACTATGATTCGAACGAAGATTCGAGCCGAGGGAAACCGTGATGGAGTGGGGGTGCGGGGTGCGAGAGCTGGCGAACGCGATCGATAACCTGTCCGCCGAAGACCCGTCGGACATTCCGCGGGGCCTGCTCGCCGAGCAGCTCATCGAGCTGCACTGGCAGATGGCCCGACTTCAGGCCCAGATCGCCCGCCGCACGTACGTGCGCGCTCCGGCGTCCGACGCCTGATATCCGCATATCCGCCGGTCCGCCGCCTGGCGGCCGACAACCGAGACCGATCCGCCCGCCGAACCCAGCGCTTCCCCACATGTCCGAATATCCGAACAGATCCGGTCGCACGAGATCCGACAGATCCGGTCGAGCGAGATCCGTTCGGCGGAGGCCCACCCAAGGCTTCTGTTCGAAAGGCCGCTGTTCGAGAACGCCCCCCGTCGCGAAGACGTCGGTTCGCAGACGTCCGCCCGTAGACCGCGAGCGGCCGGCGCCCACCCGGGGCGCCGGCCGTTCCGCGTCACGCGCGTCCGCGGGGGCGGTCAGCGCGGCGGCGGCTCCTCAAGGGCCGGGCGGACGCCGGCCGCCGGCGCCGTCTCGAACGGGAACCGGTCGGCGAAGGCGGGGCGCAGGTCGCTCAGCCACACCGCCTCGGGGTCGTAGTGCGCGAAGAACGGCCGCCCGGCGAGCGCCGGGTCACGGGCCTGGATGAGGTGCAGGACGAAGACGCGCGTGCCGGCGACCTCCGCGACGCCGTCGACGCAGACCTTGCCGGGCGTCGCGGACATGGACGGCCCCCGCACCGTGCGGCACAGGCCCGACACCTGCGTGTAGGCGTCCCGGAAGATCTCGTACCCGCGCGCCAGCGGCACCGCGAAGTAGTCCTGCGGGCCGGTGTCGCGCTCGACGAACATGTAGTAGGGCACCATGCCCAGCGCGTGCTGCCTGCGCCACATCTCGGCCCAGATGCCCGGGTCGTCGTTCACGGTGCGGATGAGCGGCGCCTGCGTGCGGATCACCGCGCCGGCGTCCCTGATCGCCCGCACGGCCGTCTGCACGAGCGGCGACTCCATCTCGCGCGGGTGGGAGAAGTGCGCCATGAACGCCAGGTTCTTGCCCGACTCGGCCACCGAGGAGAACAGGCGCAGCGTGTCGGCCGCGTCCGGGTCGGTCACGAAGCGGCCCGGCCAGTACGCCAGTGACTTGGTGCCGACGCGGATGGACTCCAGTTGCTCGAGCCCCAGCAGCGGCTCGACGTACCGCCTCAGCACGGCGGCACTCATGATCATCGGATCGCCGCCCGTGAACAGGACGCTGGTGATCTCCGGGTGCTCGCGAACGTGGCGGACCAGCGCCTGGGCGTCGTCGGAGGCCATCTTCAGATCAGGCTCGCCGACGAACTGGGCCCAGCGGAAACAGTAGGTGCAGTACGCGTGGCAGGTCTGCCCCTGCTTGGGGAAGAACAGCACGGTCTCGGGATATTTGTGCTGCATGCCGGCCACCGGTTCGCCGCCGACCCGGGGCATGTTGAGCTCCATCTGCCCGGCCGGGTGCGGGTTCATCCGCATGCGGACGGCGCGGACGGTCGCCTGGAGCTCGTCCCGGGGAGCCTCCGACCGCAGCAGCGCGGCGATGCGCGACACCTCGTCGGAGGGCAGCATGTCCTCCTGGGGGAAGACCAGCCGGTAGATCGGGTCGTCGGGGATGTCCGACCAGTCGATCAGCTCGTCGACGACGTAGGGGTTGACCCGGAAGGGCAACACGGTCGCCACCGCGCGAACGCGCAGCCGGGTCTCGGCGTTGAGGTGGCCACGTTTGAGCAGATCATCCAGATGTTTCGCCGTGTAGGCCTTGAACCCGCGTGTACCGGTCTGTGTCAGGGTCACTCGAGATTTTCCTCTCTTTGGGGATCTCCGGTAAACCTGATGCGCCTGTTGAGCGTCTTACGCTTTTCTGTACGGACGCGCCAACGTGTCGGCCTGGTTCCGTCCGACCGAAAAGCCTCGGTAAAACCTTCCGGATATCGCGACATATCTTGAGTTGGGCTACGCTGGCCGAGTGAGCTCCCTTACGCCTTTCGAGTCAGGCGACACCGCACAGCGCGCATCGGACGCCGACCGCGACCGCGTCGCCGCGGTCCTCGGTGAGGGACTGGCCACCGGCCGCCTCACCAGCGTCGAGCACGCCGACCGGCTGGAGGCCGCCTACACGGCCGTCACCGTCGGCGACCTGGTCCCCCTCACCCGCGACCTGCCGTCCACGCTCGGCTCGTCCTCCTCGGGCTTCAGCGCCGAGCAGCAGGAGGTCGCCGCCGTCTTCAGCAAGGTCATCCGGAGCGGCCGATGGGTCGCCGGGCGGCACACCACGCTGCGCTCGACCTTCGGAGCACTGATCATCGACCTCACCGACGCCGTCCTGCCCGGGCGCGAGGTCACCCTCGAACTCAACTCCTTCTGCGGCAAGCTGATCGTCCGGGTCCCCGCCAACGCCCGGGTCATCGACGAGGGCAGCGCCGTGTTCTCCAAGCGCCACGTCTCCGGCGGCGCGCAGGGCGGCGACCCCGACGGGCCGCTCATCCGCGTGACCGGCCGCGCCATGTTCGGCAAGGTCGTCGTCTCCCGCGAAGCCCAATGGCACTGGCCCTGGCGCGACAGCTGACCGGCGGAGGTCTCCAGCGTCGGCGCGACGACCGGTGGGCGGTGGCCGACCACCCCGCGTGGCCACCTACGATGCGGGACACACACTCATTCCGCGCGAGGTGACCGCTTGGACGGCATTGCGCCGATAGCCCTTGACGCCATGGGAGGCGACAACGCCCCCGGCGAGATCGTGGCCGGGGCCGTGCGGGCCGTACGCGAACACGGCGTGCCCGTCGTCCTGGTCGGCGCGCCCCGGCCGATCGCCGAGACCCTCGCCGAGCACGACGCCGTCGGCGAGATCCCCATCGTGCGGGCCGAGGAGGCCCTCACCATGGACGAGGGCGCCCTGGCCAGCCTGCGCCGGCCCCGGTCCAGCATCGCCCTCGCCTGCCATCTGGTCCGGCGCGGCGACGCCTCGGCGGTCGTGTCCGCCGGCTCGACGGCGGGCGTGGTGGCCACCGGGAAGCTGCGGCTGCGGGCACAGCAGGGAGTGCTGCGGCCGGCGATCGCCGTCCCGCTGCCGACCCGCCCCCACCCCACCGTGCTCCTGGACGCCGGAGCCACCGCCGACGCCAAGCCCGAGATCCTCGTGCAGTTCGCCCACCTCGGCGTCGCGTACGCCGAGACCGCGCTGGGCCTGACCTCACCGCGCGTCGGGCTGCTCACGATCGGCGGCGAGCCGGGGAAGGGCAACAAGCTCACCAAACGCGCCCACGAGCTGCTCACCGCCGTCCCCGGCATGAACTTCACCGGGAACGTGGAGGGCCACGACCTGCTGGGCGGCGAGGTGGACGTCATCGTCACCGACGGCTTCACCGGCAACGTGGCACTCAAGACGATGGAGGGCGCGGTCCGGTACGCCTTCAGCGAGCTGCGCGAGACCCTCGAAGGCGGCCGGATCTCCCGCCTGGCCGCGGCCCTCCAGCGCGGCCGGCTCCGCGACCTGCGCAAACGGCTGGACCCCGAGGCGTACGGAGGCGCGGTGCTGCTCGGGCTCAACGGGACCGTGGTGATCGCCCACGGCTCCTCGACGGCCAAGGGCATCGCCGCGGCCTGCGTCCTCGCCGCCACGCTCGCCCGCCAGGGCACCGTCCCCCGCGTCGGCGACCGCATCGCCACCACCCAGCGCTCCCACCGCCGCTGGTGACCTCTCCCTGCGAGGGAGAGCCGTTCGCCGGGGGCCGGTCGTCCACAGGTGTGGTCGGTCCACAGGAGGGGTTTCAGAGATCGGAGAACCACCCGCGGGGACGGATTCTCGAGAAACGGGGATCCGCAGGGAAGGTCGGCACAGTGGATCACCAACGGAAGGGGAAGCACCAGAGACCGTCCCACAGACCGGGACCCGTCCGACTCGTCCACAGGGCCGGATATCCATTCTCGGCGGCGGATGATCAGCGGATATCCTTGTGGCATGACCGACCCGCAGCTCGTGCTCACCGAAAGGGTCCAGCGGGCGCTGGGCGCCGCCTTCGGCCCGGAGTACGCAGGCGCCGACCCGCTGATCCGGCCCTCCCAGTTCGCCGACTACCAGGCGAACGTGGCACTGAGCCTGGCCAAGCGGCTGCGACGCGCGCCGCGGGAGGTCGCCCAGGCCATCGCCGACGCCCTGGACGCCGGCGACGTCTTCTCCACGGTCGAGGTCAGCGGCCCCGGCTTCCTCAACATCACGCTCAACGACGAGTGGGTCGCCGCCCAGGCCCTGCACACCCTGGAAGACCCGCGCAACGGGGTGGGGCTGAGCACGCCGCCGGCGACCGTCATCGTCGACTACTCCGCGCCCAACGCCGCCAAAGAGATGCACGTCGGCCACCTGCGCACCACCATCGTGGGCGACTCCCTCGTGCGCATGCTCGAGCACCTCGGCAACCATGTCGTCCGGCAGAACCACCTGGGCGACTGGGGCACGCAGTTCGGCCTGCTCATCGAGCACCTGCTCGACATCGGCGAGGCCAATGCCATCGCCCAGCTGCAGGCGGGCGAGACCAACGAGTACTACCAGGCGGCCCGGGCCAAGTTCGACTCCGACCCCGAGTTCAAAGAGCGCTCGCGGCGGCGGGTGGCCACCCTGCAGGGCGGCGACCCCGAGACCATGCGGCTGTGGCACATGTTCATGGACGCCACGATCCGCTACTTCAACAAGGTCTACGACACGCTGGGCGTCACCCTCACCGACGACGACATCGCCGGCGAGAGCATGTACAACCCGATGCTCGCCGAGATCTGCGCCGATCTCGAGGCGTCCGGGGTGGCCGTGATGAGCGAGGGCGCCCTCTGCGTCTTCCCGCCGGGTTTCACGGGCAGCGACGACAAGCCGTTGCCCTTGATCATCCGTAAGAGCGACGGCGGGTACGGCTACGCGACGACCGACATGGCCGCCGTCCGCTACCGCGTCCGCGACCTCAAGACCGACCGCATCCTGTACGTGGTGGGCGCCGACCAGTCGCTGCACTTCCAGATGGTCTTCGCCGCCGCGCGCATGGCCGGCTACCTGACCGACGACGTCTCCGCCGAGCACATCCAGATCGGCATGATGCTCGGCGCCGACGGCCGCCGGTTCCGCACCCGCAGCGGCGAGTCGGTCAAGCTCACCGACCTCCTCGACGAGGCGGTCGAGCGGGCCTCCGCCGCCATCGCCGAGCGGGGGTACGACGAGGCGACCCGCGCCGAGATCGCGCGGGCCGTCGGCATCGGCGCGGTCAAGTACGCCGACCTGTCGGTCAGCCACGACAGCGAGTACATCTTCGACTTCGACCGCATGCTGTCCTTCACCGGCAACACCGGTCCGTACATGCAGTACGCCACGGCGCGCATCCGGTCGATCTTCCGTAAGGGCGGCGTCGACCCCGCCACCGTCGCCGGGCCCATCGTCCTCGGCGAGCCGGCGGAGCGTGAGCTCGCGCTCCAGCTCCTCGGCTTCGGCTCGGTGATCGAGAACGCCGCCGCCCTGGCCGAGCCGCACCGGGTCTGCGCCTACCTCTTCGAAACCGCGAGCGCCTTCACCGGCTTCTACGAGAAGTGCCCGGTCCTGCGCGACGACGTCCCCCCCGCCACCCGCGCCTCCCGCCTGGCCCTGTGCGCCCTCACCCTCCGCGTCCTGGAGACCGGCCTGACCCTCCTGGGCGTGCCGATCCCCGAGCGCATGTAACCGCCGCCCCTTTCCCCTGCCCATCGACCTTTCCCCGCCCATCGACGTGGGCCCCGGACGACTCCTCCGGCCCGTGCGACTCGTACGGGCCGACGCCCAGGCCGGCCGTCGGTGGGCCGACGCCCAGGTCGGCGCGGCCGGAGGACAATGTGCCGGCGGGCCGCCGGGCATCGACCGACATGACGGCATCAAGTTACTCACGTGTGTCGGCGTGCCGCCAGGCATGGCTGGGCTGGAAGAACTAACCTGGGCGCGGTCATGGGAGTGCCCGCCGAACCCTCGCCTCCGGGGGCCTTCCTCACGCCTTCGGGGAGTTGCCCGCTTTGAGCATGGATCTGACCGCGAACCCCGACCTCCCTCGGGCCGCGGACGCTGAGCACCCACAGCAGCACAACGGAGAACCTCAAGGGTCGATCACCGAGCCACCCGACCACGACGGCGGCCCCTTTGAGGCACCCGACCACCGTGTCGCCCTTTCCGAAGCAGCTGACCACGGTGTCGCCCTCTCCGAGACACAGCACCACGGCGGCGCCCCCAGCCGGCCGCACCACCACGACGGCGAGCTCTCCGAGTCGCAGCACCACGACGGCGACCTCTCCGAGTTGCAACGGTACGCCGAGGCGCTGATCACCCAGCTCGCAGCCGACGGCACGGCGCCTCCCGCGCCTCCCAGCGTCCTGGACGTCCGCGGTCGCTGGCTGGCCCCCGCCATTGAGGCGCTTCTTCTGATCCTGTCCGGTGAGGACGCGCTGGACCCCCTCACCCGGGCCGCTCAGCTCGATCAGGCCGACACCGCGCTGTTCCTGTGCCTGTCCCTCGCCGTCAGCGGGCACGGCGACCGCATCCATGCCTCATGGCTGGGCACCGCCTTCGGCGAACTGTCGACCGACCGCCCTGTCGAACCCGGCCAGCGGGCCCTGTGGATGGCGGCCGCGCGCGGCGCCTACGGACCGGCCGGAAAGATCTTCGTCCTCCGCAAGCTGGACGCCGCCGCCGTGCCCTCCACGGCCGAGCCCGACCGCTGGCTGACCGCCCTGGTCCCGGGCGACCCGCCTCCGGCGGCCACCGCCCCCTCATCCACCCCGGCCGGCACGGGATCACCGCCGAACGGCGCCGCCTCGCCTACGCCCACCAACGCGACACCCGCTCCAAACGGCACCCCATCTCCTCAGAGCAGCGCCGCATCCCCGTCGAGCGATGCCGCACAACCTCCGAGCACCGCGACATCGCCTTCGACCGACGCGGCTTCGCCCTCGGTCTCTCCCGCATCCCCTCCAACCGGCACCACATCCCCGTCAAGCGATACCGCATCGGCTCCAACCGGTACCGCATCGGCCTCGCCCGCGGGGTCCTCGGCGGCGTCAACGCCATCGCAGGCCGCGGCGGCTTCGCCGGAGGCCGTGGCACAGGCTCTGGCGGAGTCACCGGCGCTCTCGGCCCTTCCCGCGCTGGCCGAGGTCTCAGAGCTGACGCGGCCTGTCCAGGCCGCGGCGCGGCTGGCCCGGCTGCTCGAACGGTGCGCCGAGATCACCGCGACGCGCCCGGCGGCCACTCCCCGGCCAGACCGCCCCGGCCCCTGGCCGGACACCGAACCGGTGACCGTCCTGCGAGCGCTCATCGGATTCGAGGATCCGGGCCCGCTCGGTTCGCTGACAAGTCACCTTCTGGAGGACGTACGGTCGGGCTCCGACCCGCACCTCGCGGCGATCGCCTTCCACGTCGCCGCGCCCGTCGTACGAGCCGCCGCCGAAGACCTGGCTCAGGCGACCCGCGTGACGCCGCCCGACGAGATCATCGTGCCGATACACGGGCATGACGTCATCCTCAGGCCCGAGGGCGCCGACGAGGCCACCCTCGCCGCCGCCGAAGCGAAGATCAGAGCCGAAGGAGCGGCACGCCTGTCGGGACGCTGGCTGGTGTACGCGCCCGCCCTGCTGCCCATCGTGGCGGTCGTGCTCGCCTTCACCGTCTCCGAGCTGTTCGCCGTAGCCGGGCTCGTTCTCGGAGGGGTGGCCGGCTACATCCTGTGGCGCCGCAGCGTCCGGGAACAGGCCGAGGCACGTCGCGTCGAAACCGAGATCACCCAACTGCGCGAGCAGGCCGAGGCGGCCATGTGGGCGCTCCACGACTACGCCCGAGAGGCCGGCGAACGGGCCGACAAGGCGTCCGAGAACCTCACCGCCCTCAGCCGCCTCCTCCGCAGAGGCCCAGCGGTCGCCACCGACCACCGCCCCTGAAAGTCGCTGATCGTCATTGCCCCTGAAGGGCGCTGAGGGTCACGCGGACATAGGACGCACCGGCGGTCAAACAGCCGATGTCGGCCCGGAGGTCGCCTGCTCGGAGGTCGCCAGAAGGTCGCCATGGCCGATGGTCACCAAGTGGTCGTCACACTCGATGACGGCCAGGTCGTCGTCATGATCAGCGGCGGCCACGCGACCGCCACAACGTGAGGCGGCGGTCGAATGGCCGCCACGGCCGGTGAGGGCCAGGGAGTCGTCACCCTCGATGACAGCGAAGTGGTCGCCATGACCGGCGGCGCACCAGTGATCATCACACCCGACGACGGTCAGGTGGTCGTCATGGCCGCTGCCGGTCACGTCGTGCTGATCTCAACGTCGGCGGGGGCCAGAAGGAACACCTTGTCGGCGATGCGCTCGATGCGCCCCTCACAGCCGTATGTCAGGCCGGCGGCGAAGTCGACCATCCGCGTCGCCTCGGCCATGGACATCCCGGCGACGTCCATGATCACCGCCTGACCCTCCCTGAAGTGCTGCCCCACGAGAAGCGCGTCGGAGTACTTCCGCGGACGGATCATGACAATCCGCGCGGGGTCCCCACCCGACCCCCAGCGCCTGGCGGCCCGTTCCGACGCGGGCATCCACTCATCCTCGTACTCGTCATAGTCGTAGGGCTCGTCGTACTGATCCCCATCGCCCATGCCAAGGTAGCTCACCACCCTGCGCACTGCCCCCATCGGCTGTCCTTTCCGCGAGAACCGGCCACATTCGCCGTGCCCCGACACAAATGACCGTAACCGACGTGCCGCCTGGGGCGGCGCGACACGCCCATGTGCTTTTGATTTTGCCCGGCTTTCGCTCCCGTATCGACCGGTTATCTGGGGGTGGATAGGGTCGAGAGCATGCGTATCTTCACCGTCGATTCGTTCACCGATCAGCCGTTCAAGGGTAACCCGGCGGCCGTCTGCCTGCTGGACTCTGGGAGATCCGACGAGTGGATGCAGGCCCTGGCCAGCGAGATGCGACACTCCGAGACGGCCTTCGTCCTCGGGCAGGGCGACGGCCGGCCCCTCTCTCTGCGATGGTTCACCCCTACCGTCGAGGTGGCATTGTGCGGCCACGCCACCCTGGCGGCCGCACATGTCTTGTATTCGACAGGGGCGGCGTCAGGACCGCTCGAGTTTTCCACGAGAAGCGGAATCCTGACCACCAAACTTCTTGATCACGGTCGTATTTCGATGGATTTCCCGGCTTACATGCCCACCGAGATCTCCACTCCGGACGGCCTGGTGGAGGCGCTCGGAGTGCCGGTCGTCTGGGTCGGGACGGGCCCCTTCGACATCCTCGCCGTGGTGGAGTCCGAGCAGGTCGTACGCAGTTTGGCCCCCGACATCGACGCGCTCGCGACTCTGAACGCGCGGGCCGTCTGTGTCACCGCCAGAGCAACGGACGCCTCGGGCGGCGTCGACTACGTTTCCCGGTTCTTCGCCCCCGCAGCCGGCGTCCCGGAGGACCCGGTAACCGGTTCGGCGCACTGCATGCTCGGCCCGTACTGGTCGGGAAAAATCGGCGAAAAGTCACTTGTAGGCGCACAACTATCGCAACGTGGCGGCATCGTCCACACCACCCTTCGCGACGACGACCACCTCGAACTCAGCGGCAGCGCCATCACCATCTGGTCCGGCGCCCTCGACATCCCCTAGCCATCCTCACCGTCCCACCGGCCCCCCGCCGAGCTTCTCCATGCCACCACGAGACTGCGAACCGAACAGACCAAGCCGTCACCAGATGTTCACCGGGACCACCGGGCCACCTATGTCCATGGTGACCGCCTCCCCACTCCGGCAACCCGCCGCCGGCGCCGACCGACTCGTGACACCGACCGACTCGTGACACCGGTGGATGCAGTGACACCGGTCGATGCAGTGACACCGGGCGATCCAATGACACCGGCCAACCGCTGCCCGCGGGATCGAGGACACGGCCACGATCGAGAACACAGCCGAGATCGAGGACACAGCGGGACTCATGAGATGGCCGGCCTGGTGAGATCAGCCGGCCTGGTGACGCCGCCGAGAATGTCAGCCCCGTCGCCTAACCTCAGCCACGAACGGCGATTGCGGTCCACCCGTCGATCTTCCCGGAGCCAGATGGCAGCTCGTCGCCTGGATCGGGATGTGAGCACCGGAAGGTGGCATGATGGCCACATTTGTCTTGATCCACGGCGCTGGCGATGTCGGCTGGTACTGGCACCTGGTGGAGGCCGAACTGCATGCGCGAGGCCATGACGCCATCTCGCCGGACCTTCCATGCGACGACGACTCGGCCGGCCTGCCCGAGTACGCCGATGCCGTGGTCGGCGCGATCGGCGACCGGACCGATCTGATCATCGTCGCGCAGTCGTTCGGCGGCTTCACGGCCCCGCTCGTCTGCGACCGCGTGGCGGCGCGGCTCCTCGTCCTGGTCGCGCCCATGATCCCCGCGCCGGCGGAGGCGCCCGCCGGTTACTCGGCCCGCACGAGATACGAGGAGGAGACGCGGGACCACTACGACGATGCCATCGCCCTGTTCTACCAGGATGTTCCGCCGGAACTGGCCACTGAGGCGCTGAAACGGGCGCGCGCCCAGTCCGAGGTTCGGATGGGGGAACCTTCGCCACTGCGAGCCTGGCCAGATGTCCCCACACGCGTTCTGATCTGTCGTGACGACCGCATGTTCCCGGCTGCTTTTCTTCGCCGCGTCGCCCAGGAGCGCCTGGGGATCATCCCCGAGGAGATCGACGGTGGGCACACCCCCGCGCTGAGCCGCCCGCACGAACTGGCGGACCGCCTCGAAGCGTACGCCGCCGAGCAAGGCCTGTTCGCTCACCCGTCACTGGCGGCGCAGCCTGACTCCCCGTGAGTTCGGGATCGGCGTCGATCTTCGCCAAGCCGGCGGGCAGCAGGAGGCCGAGTGGCGGAGTGTCCCCTAACAGGAGGCCGGCCGGCATCAGCGACCATGAACCGCCGGGGGGAGTAGGTACCAGCTCCACTATCACCCCGTCTGATGGACGACCGGGGGTGGGCGACAACCCTCGGACCACCCACTCGCATGCCGGGCTGAGCCGTGCCACTCCGCTGGTGACAGCCGGTCGGTTGCCCCCTCTCAGATCCGGGTCGCCCTGGGATGGGTGTGCTGGCGTGGGCGCGGGCGGGAGAGTCATGTGTGACGTCGCAGAACGGTGCCGACTCCACCGACCACCCTCCTGCCTCCACTGCCACCCGTCTGATGGACGCTCGGGGGTGGGCAGTAACCCTTGGACCACCCACCCGTATGCCGGGTGGGTCCCATTCGGCTTCACCGGTTCTCCGTGCGAGCGCGGCTGGGCCGGTTTTCCCGATCCTGATCGGTGGGGATGGGTGTGCGGGGTGGGGTGGTGTTGGAAGGGGCGCCGTAGGACGGCGCCGGTGCCGACGGCAATCGTCCCGCCGTGCCTCGCCGTGTAACCGGTCTTCAGCCGGGTGAACCCCATCGGCTTCTGGACCCGGGGACAGTAGGCCTGCCGGACTGTCAGCGGGCCGGCCAGTCGGTTAGGCGGTCGGCCGGGGGTCTGAAGGTGAATCACCCCTGAAATGCAGGTAGGCCATCCACACCGTGGATGGCCTACCTCGCATAACACACATAACTATCTATCAAGTTTTGTCCGGCGGTGTCCTACTCTCCCACACCGTCCCCGGTGCAGTACCATCGGCGCTGGAAAGCTTAACTTCCGGGTTCGGA
>NZ_JBEXGT010000047.1:0-80989 GCF_040607475.1 Sphaerisporangium sp. NPDC005288
GAGCAGCACGGCGACCCGGGCCTTTTCGGCGCGGACTTCGGCGACCTCGTCGAGGATTCAGGTTCGTACGCCGGTCAGCCTGCGCTGCAGGAGACCGAGGGCCAGTTGTAGTTGCCGTTGTGCTGGATGGTGACGCCGAAGTTGTTGCCGCTGCCGTTGGGCTTGGCGGTCAGCACCTGGGCGCTGGGGTAGCTCGCGCTGATGTTCCAGGTGGAGAGGATCTTGGCGGGCGAGGGCACGTTCATCGTTACGGTCCAGTTGCTGGAACCGGAGACCGCGACGTTGAGGTTGTAGCGGTCGCTCCACGACTGGCCGGCCGACAGGGTCGCGGTGCAACCGCCGCCGCCACCGCCGCCACCGCCGCCACCGCCGCCGCCACCGCCGCCACCGCCGCCACCGCCGCCACCGCCGCCACCGCCGCCACCGCCGGAGGTGCCCAGGGTGATGTTGGAGTTGCCGCTGCTCTGGTAGCCCTCGGTGGCCAGGATCATGTAGTCGTGGGAGCCGAGGTTCATGCCGTAGCGGGCCCAGGCGTCGAAGTGGTTGCCGGTGGTGATGGTGCCGCCGGTCTTCTTGGACTGGCGGACGCTCCAGTACTGGTTGAAGGTGCTGCTGTTGCCCTCGATGGAGGGGGCGTTGTACCGGGTGGTCATGTAGATGTCATAGGTGCCGCCGTCGCTGGTGACGGTGCCCTTGTAGGTCCCGGTGGGCCGGTAGGTGCCCCAGTTGTCCAGGATGTAGTACTCCACCAGCGGGTTCCTGGTCCAGCCGTACAGCGCCAGGTAGGCGTTGCCGGAGGGGTTGAAGCTGCCGGAGTAGTTCACCGACATGCGGCCGCCGTTCCTCCAGCCCTTGCCGGCGACGAAGTTGCCGACGTTGCTCCAGGAGGTGCTGTAGTTCCCGCCGCCGCCCAGGGTCATGGACGACGATCCACCGCCGTCACTCCAGAAGGAGTAGAAGTAACCGCCGTCGGTGCCGGTCTGGTTGCTGGTGATGGCCGCGTGGGCGGTGCCGGGGAGCATGGTGATGATCGCGACCAGGGCTATGACCCAGGCGCGGCCGATGAGCGCCCAAGGACGGCCAGGTCTGCGCATCTTCGGAAGGATGGGGACGTCGTTCATGTGCGCGCTTCCTCCTCGTGAAAGCTGGCGGTGCCAGGCGGCGTGGCACGATCCGGCGGGGCGCTTGCCGGTGACCGGGTGAGGGCCACGGCACGCCGGCGTCGTGCGACGCGGCGGAGGTGTCCGGCCGTCTTCCGGTGGACGGCCGGAGGACCAGGTCGCGGCTGGTGACCTGGATCGACAGCTTCATGCCTGCCGATGGCGCCAGTGTTCGCCCGGTTTCCTGAAAGTGTCAATCAGATGCCGAAAGATTGCGACTGCCTCACCTTTGTGGATGACGCGTTCAAACTGCTCACGGACGGCGCATGGCAGTTTCCGTGGATGAGGCATCATGAAACTTTCGGCTATCCGCCGAAATGTACGGAAGCGCGGGCGACCGAACCCGCGACGTCGGCCGCGCTCCTCGGTGCTGGCCAGGTTCGGCGGGCTGAAATTTCCATCCGCGACCTGTGACTTCGCGGCCCGCCCGGCCGCGGTGTCGACATACGGCGACACGCGGTCCTACCGTCGGCGTAGCGCGTCGATCGGTATGGCGGGGCCGGCAAGGTCACCGCCCCCACCTCCTGGCCGCCAGGGAGTCACCATGCAACGGCGAGTCATCTCCATCGTTCTCGCGGCGCTCACCGCACTGGCCGGGCTCGGGGTGACCACGCCCGCGTTCTCGGCCACGGCTCCTGCGCGGATCACGTGGCTCGCCGACACCAGCCCGCCGACGGTTCCCACCGGGCTGAGCACCACGGTCAGATGCAATCCGCTGTCGGTGACGCTGACCTGGACCGCCTCCACCGACAACGTGGGGGTCACCGGCTACGACGTGTACGGCGCGCCCTACAGCGGCGGCACGTTCGTCCCGGTCGGGACGACCTCGGCGACCTCGTTCACCCAGCCCATCAACGGGCTGTACCAGTACGAGGTGCGGGCACGCGACGCGGCCGGCAACACCTCCGCCTTCACCGAGCCGGTGCGGGTCGTGCCGCCCCCCTGCCCGACGATGCCGCCGGACCCGCAGCCGCCCACGACGCCAGGTACGCCGACCGCGACCGTCACCTGCGGCTCGGTGACGCTGACCTGGACCGCCTCGACGGACAACGTGGGCGTCATCGGGTACGAGATCTGGCGTGCGCCCGGCGCCACCGGCGGCACGTTCGCCCTGGTCGGCACCACGACGACCACGTCGTTCACCCAGTCCGGTGTGGGGGTCTACCGCTTCCAGGTGCGGGCGCGTGACGCGGCGGGCAACTACTCCGCCTTCACCTCACCGGTCACCGTCTACGTCCCCGCCTGCCCGACCAGGGGCTGTACGGCCGTGTACAGCCCGGCCGGTGACTGGCCCGGCGCGTTCCAGGGGAAAGTGGTCGTGACCAACACCGGCACCACCGCGACCACCGGGTGGACGGTCACCCTCACCTTCTCCGGCGGCCAGCAGATCACGCGGACCTGGAATGCCGCCATGAGCAACACCGCCAACCCGTACACGATCACGAATTTGAGCTTCAACGGAGCGCTGCCCCCCAACGGCTCCACCACGTTCGGCTTCCAGGCGACCACCACCAGCGGCGCCGACAACACCCCCACGACCACCTGCATCCGAACACCGTCCGGCACGATCGGGTGATGGAGGGAACCGTCGAGGGACACCTACATGGAGGAGCTGATCTCCCTCACGGTGCCTCGCCCAGATCGTGGCCGTCGTTGAGCCAGCGCAGGTGGCCGCCGTGGATGGCGGAGAACGCGACGGGGCGCCCGTCGAGCGCGACGGTGTAGGTGAGGGTGTCCGCCGGGGGCCGCCGCCCGAGGCGAGCGGCGACGTCCGGCAGGACCTCGGCGTCTTCCTGGGAGATCCAGTGCCCGTCGAGCCGCCGCACCCGGTCCACGAACGTGGCCCGGCCGGCTTCGGGCACGTAGTAGAGCACCGCGGTGTGGAAGACGACGAGCGTGGCCGACGGGGGCGCCTGGGCCGCCACCTCGCCGAGGCGCGCGTTGAGATCTCCGCGCACCACGCGGGGAGGGTCCTGCCGCGCCAGCTCGATCGCGGCGTCCAGGCGCCGCAACCGTTCGTGGTGTTCGGGCCAGACCAGCGTCCGCAGCCACCGGACGTCGTCGGGGTCGGTGACGTCGAGCGGGTTCAGGTCGATGCCGGCCCGCCAGGCGACGGTGACCGCTCCCGGTCCGGGCAGGGGCGGCTCGCCCTCGACCTGGCACCGCACCCGCAACGGGCTGTCCACCGCGCCGGCCAGGGTGCCGTCGTAGTCGTACCCGTAGCGGTCGGGGAGCAGGCACAGCCCGGCCGACGCCCCGGCCTCCAGCAGCGCCAGCGGCTGCGGCAGCGAGGCGAGCAGGGGGTACAGCGCGGCGCACCGCGCCGGCTCGTTGGTCTGCGTGCGCCGGGAGAGCATCGTGGCCACGACCGCGTCACGGTGGTCAAGGACGGCCTCGCGGAACGCCCGGTAGCCGTCCGGAGTCCCGCTGACATGCCGGGCGGCGGCGAACAGCAGGTTCGGCTGCCGCTTGGCCGCCGGGAGGCCGGACAGCAGGCCGAGCAGGTCACGGTCGTCCGCCACCCCGAGGGCGAGCTCCTCGTAGAGCGGCGAGCTGCCCCGCGCCTCCATGGACGCGAACCGCCGGTACAGCTCCACGGTCGCCGGTGCCATGACCGCACCCTAACCCGGGGGGAGAGCGGATGCATGGGCGGTGAGGCACGGGCCGAGGCGTTCCTGCCGGCCGGTGAGGCGCGGGCCGGGGCGTTCCTGCCGGCCGCGGGCTCCCCGGCACGGACCGCGGCGAGGTCCCCGGCGCCCCGCACTGAACGCGTGACGGCCGGCGGGCGGTCCGTTCCGGCGGGCGCGGGTGCGGGTAATCACGGATGCCGCGGTCGTGGCGTGCTCAATAGCATTGGGTGCTTGATCGTTGTTGTCCGTCAGACCCGGCAGGAGTCCCCATGGCTTGTCCGCGGTGCGGGTTCGCGCTGCCCACCGACGCCGTGAGGTGCCCCACGTGCGGCATTGCCGCCGACGCGCACCTTCGGATTCCCGCCGAGGTGTACGGCGCCGAGGCCGAGCCCGGCTCGCCGCTTCCCGGCGCCCACGCTCCCGGTCCGGCCGTTCGGGACTTCGCCGGTCGCGGCGGCCTGGGTGGTCACCAGGGTGCCGGGTCGGGGCCTCTGCGGCCCATCCACGGTCAGGCGGTCGGAGTGATCGTGGCGCTGGCCCTGTGGGTCGTGGGCGAGCTCGTCGCGTGCCTGACCACCGTGGTCCGCATCTTGGTGCTCAACCGGCTGGGCTCCGAAGGGTCGTCGATGGAGGAGGATCTCGAGTTCGCTGGTGGCCTCGACGTGCTCGGCGCTCTGGTCCGGACGGTCGTCCTGGTGATCGCCGCCGTCGCCTTCCTCGTCTGGCTGTTCCGCGCCCGGGCGAACGCCCAAGGGCTGAGCTGGGTGTATCAGCGTCATGGCAAGGTCTCGCTGGTTCTGGGGTGGATCGTCCCGGGCGTGAACTTCATCGTTCCCAAGCAGATCATCGACGACATCTGGCTGGCCAGCCGGCCCGGGACGCCCGCCCAGACGTGGGACGGTGAGCGCCGCTCATGGCTGGTGCGGTCCTGGTGGGTCGGCTATCTGCTCTCCATGTACGGCATCCGGTTCGCTCAGCGGGCGATGGAGCTGGGGACGGACGGAGACCCGGTCGTGGTCGTCGCGTGGCTGGAGGTCATCGCCACGCCGATCGGCATCGCCGCGGCGGTCCTCGCGGCGATGGTCGTCTGGCGGATCAGCGCCGTCCAGGAACTGCGTTGCGGCGTGGGTGCCGGGGGCTGAACCTTTCAATGGATCTGTGCCGCGTCGCGACGGTGATTAATCGGTTCAATTTCCGTGGGGTGTGCGCGTTTGTCCTGGCCGGGATGGGCTGGGGTGCCCGCGGTGCCCGCATGGCGCCTGACCGGTGATGACCAGCGGCCACGCGGAGCGTCCGCCGTAGCGGTGGAGGGTCGCGACCGCCGACTTAATCGATTAATTTCGGGACGCTTCATTCGGCGGTCCATCGCGTGCCGTACCGGTGGCCGTTCATTTCCGGAAAGGACGCCTGATGAGACGAAGTCTCGCCACTTTCGCGGCGGCCGCGCTGGTCGCCGCGGGTGGGATCGCAGCGGTGATGGCGCCGGCCGCCGGCGCCGCCGCAGGGTGCACGGTGGCCTACAAGATCACCAATCAGTGGAGCGGCGGATTCCAGGGCGACGTGGCCATCACCAACCTCGGTGACCCGCTGACCGGCTGGAAGCTGGACTTCGACTTCCCCGACTCCGGCCAGAAGGTCGCCTCGGGGTGGAACGCCACCTGGACGCAGTCCGGCGCGCACGTCACGGCCGTCGGCATGTCGTACAACGGCTCCATCGCCACGAACGCCACCGTCTCCGGCATCGGGTTCACCGGCACCTTCGGCGGCGCCAACCCCGTCCCCACCGCCTTCTCGGTCAACGGTGTGGCCTGCACCGGAGTGCCGACCGCGTCCCCGACGCCCACCCGGACGCCCACGCCGACGCCCACTCCCACAAGGACGCCGACCCCGACCCCCACGCCGACGCCCACGCCCACGCCCACGCCCACGCCCACGCCCACGCCCACGCCGAGCGTGCCGCCGGGTTCGGCGCCCAAGCTGCACGTCTCAGGCAACAAGCTCGTCAACCAGGCGGGGCAGGCCGTCCGGCTTCTCGGCGCCAACCGCTCGGGCGGGGAGTTCGCCTGCATCCAGGGCAACGGCATCTGGAACGGGCCGATGGACGACGCGTCCATCAACGCCATGGCCGCCTGGAAGATCAGGACCGTCCGCGTTCCGCTCAACGAGGAGTGCTGGCTCGGCACCGGCAACGTCCAGTCGCAGTACGCCGGCACGACCTACCAGAACGAGGTGAAGGGGTACGTCTCCAGGCTGCTGGCGCACGGCATCACCCCGATCGTGGAGATGCACTGGAGTTACGGCGCCTACACCGGAAACTCCTCCGCCTGCACTGACGTGCACGCTTCGTGCCAGAAGCCCATGCCGGACGCGCAGTACGCGCCGAGCTTCTGGACCTCGGTCGCCAACACCTTCAAAAACGACACCGCGATCGTGTTCGACCTGTTCAACGAGCCCTACCCCGAGCGGGCCACCGGCAGCGCGGCCTCCGGCTGGGCGTGCTGGAAGAACGGCGGCACCTGCGCGGGCATCGGGTACCAGGTGGCGGGCATGCAGACCCTGGTCAACGCCGTGCGCGCGACCGGGGCGCAGAACGTGATCCTGCTCGGCGGGCTCGCCTACTCCAACGACCTGACCCAGTGGCTGTCGTACAAGCCGTCCGACCCGGCCGGCAACCTCGTCGCCGCCTGGCACTCCTACAACTTCAACGTCTGTGCCAACCAGAGCTGCTGGGACAGCCAGCTCGCCCCGGTGGCCGCCCAGGTGCCGCTCGTGGCGGGGGAGATCGGCGAGAACGACTGCGCCCACGGGTACATCGACCAGCTGATGAGCTGGCTGGACCAGAAGGGCCTGTCCTACCTGGCGTGGACGTGGAACAACTGGGACTGCTCCAGCGGACCGTCCTTGATCACCGACTGGAACGGCACGGCCACGAACTACGGGGCCGGCTTCAAGGCCCACCTCGCCACCCAGTGACCGCCTCCGGCGGGGGGTCTTGTCGCCGAGCGAAACAGAATGGAATTCTGTCGGCATGAACCGCGCGACGACCAACGGCGTCGAGATCGCCTACGAGGCTTTCGGGCCCCCCGCCGGCCGGCCGCTACTGCTGATCATGGGTCTCGGCTCGCAATTGATCAACTGGGACGTGGAGCTCTGCGAGCTGTTCGCCGACAGCGGGCACCGCGTCGTCCGCTTCGACAACCGGGACGCCGGCCTGTCCACCCACTTCCACGAGGCGGGCGTGCCCCACTTCAACCCGGGGCCGGACGGCGTGCTCGCGCCGCCGCCGTACCTGCTGGAGGACATGGCCGACGACACCGCCGGCCTGCTGGACGCGCTGGGCTGGGACGCCGCCCACGTGCTCGGCGCGTCCATGGGCGGGATGATCGCGCAGAGCTTCGCCATCCGCCATCCGTCCAGGACGCTCAGCCTCACCTCCATCATGTCCACGCCGTCTCCGCACATCGGCTCGCCCACCCCTGAGGCCATGGCGGTGCTGGTCACCAGGTCGGCTCCCGAGCGCGACGCCGTCGTCCGGCGGGCGATCGAGTCGCGCCGGGTCATCGGCTCGCCCGGCTACCCGGCGGACGACGAGCGCGTCGCCCGGCTGGCCGGCGAGAGCTTCGACCGCGCCTACGACCCGGCCGGGTTCGCCCGCCAGCTCGCCGCCATCCGCGGGTCGGGCGACCGCACCGCCGCGCTCAGGGAACTGTCGGTCCCCGCCCTGGTCATCCACGGCGAGGCCGATCCGCTGGTGCGACCGCCCGGCGGCCAGGCCACCGCGGACGCCATCCCCGGGGCCAAGCTGCTGACCTTCCCGGGGATGGGACACGACCTGCCGCGCGAACTGTGGCCGGACATCGTCGCCGCCGTCACCGACCTCACCGAGCGCGCCCACCGCCCCTGAACGAGGACGCGCCCGCCGCCCTGAACACGCGTGCCGTGATCAGGGGCGCGGTCGCTGCCCTGAACACGCGTGCCCTGATCTCGGACGCGGTCGTCGCTGTGGACGCGCCTCCTCCGTCGCGGGGCGCGTCCACCGTCAGATGTCGAGCTTCTCGTCGATCGCGCGGAGCGAGTGCCGCGCCATCGCGAGATTGGCGCGACCCCGGTCCAGCGCCAGGTACAGGAACAGGCCCTTGCCGCCCCGGCCCGACAGCGGGCGGATGATGTGGTACTGGTTGCTCAGCGTGATCAGGATGTCCTCGATGCCCTCCTTGAGGCCGAGGGCGTCCATCGTGCGCAGTTTGGCCTTGATGACCTCGGTGTTCCCGGCGGCCGCGACCTGAAGGTCGAGATCCTTGGAGCCGCCCAGCGTGCCGAGCGCCATGCCGCTGTTGTAGTCGACCACCGCGGCGCCGACCGCGCCGTCGACGGCCATCATCTCCTTGAGGGAGACATCAATGCCGGCCATGTTCGTCGTTGTTCCTCTCGTGGGTGCGAGCGCGCCGGCCGCCGCTATCCGGCCGCCGGCGCGCGTTCGACGATGGCGGCGAGCCGCGCCGCCGTCCTGCGTCCCTCCATCCGCAGCAGCCCGAGGTTGGCGCCCCTGGCCGCCAGGACGGTGAGAACGAGCGTCGCGCGCAGGGTGCGGCGCAGCGCGGCGGCCGACTCCTGCGGATCGAGGTCGGTGACCGTCCGTCCCGCCGCGACGGCCTTGCTGTCGGTGCCGCCGGTGTCCTCGATGACGAGAGCGTCCAGCGCACCCGGAATGGCCAGGATGTCGGTGAGACAGTCCTCGATGTCGAGCATGGTCGACTCCTCGCCCGTCGATCCAAATCGCATGTGGCGGCCAACTCTAGGGAAATGACCGGGGGATTCCATTCGGCGTAAATAGCTGTGAAAGATATGAGATAGAAGGATGTCTCACCAAGTAGAAGGATCGATCCCCCAAGTGGCAGGCGCTGGCTCGAATACCACTCGGTGTGATGGGGAGAATGTCTGGCTGGCGCTATTTGTCCCACAATGAAGCGAGGAAACGGGGATTTATTGCCCTGTTTGTCTCCCCTGCCCGGAGCGTCCAGCGCCGCTACCGCGAGCGACTCGGCGCTGCTCCGAGGGTCCCGGGGCTGCCACGAGGCCGGAGGACTCCGGGAGCGGTGTCAGGGGACCGGAGGATTCCGGGAGCGGTGCCAGGGGACCGGAGGATCCCGGGAGCGCTGCCACGGGACTGGAGGACTCTGGGAGCGGTGCCAGGGGAACCGGCCGCTGCCGGGAGATCCTGGGGCCGTGGCGGTGGCTACCTTGGAGGGATGGAGAGGATTCTGGTCAGTGCGTGTCTGATCGGCCGTCGGGTGCGGTTCGACGGCCGCGCCAAGACTCTCGACGACACGCTGCTCGCCCAGTGGCACACCGAGGGGCGACTGGTGCCGTTCTGCCCCGAGGTGGAGGGCGGGCTGCCGGTGCCGAGACCGCCCGCAGAGATCGAGGGCGGAGTCGGCGGCGCCGCCGTGCTGTCCGGGGTCGCGCGCATCCTCACCCCTGACGGCGCGGACGTCACCCGGCACTTCCTGGCCGGGGCGCAGGGCGCGCTCGCGGTCGCCCTGTCGATGGGCGTCAGGCTCGCCATCCTCAAGGACGGCAGCCCGTCGTGCGGCAGTCTGCGCGTCCATGACGGCACCTTCCGCGGGCGGGCGACCCCCGGCGCCGGCGTGACGGCCGCCCTGCTCGAGGCCAACGGCATCCGCGTCTTCACCGAATCCCACCTCCCCGACGCCGCCGCCCACCTCCACCACCTGGAATCCACCCCGACTTGACCCCAGGGCCCGGTGGGCCGCCGTACGAGTGGCGCCGGCATCGCCGTACCGCGTCCCACCGCCGCGGCGCCATTGGGGCAGGTGCCGCGGATGGGTGGGGATGGCCGGTGGTCCGCCGTGCGTGGGCCGGTTGGGTCCGGGCGGCCGGTGGGCCGCCGTACGGGTCCTGCCGCCATGGCGCCATTGGTCAAGGGGGTCCAAAGTCCAGTGTGGGCGGATCGAGGTGGCCGGTGGGCCGCCGTACGAGTGGCGCCGGCATCGCCGTACCGCGTCCCACCGCCGCGGCGCCATTCAGGGGCTCGTTGTGGGAGAGGAGTCGGGGCGTTGTGGAGAGGGCGGTGGCCTTCGCACGCGTATTTCGGGGGGCGGGGGCGTGCTGTTCGGGCGTGGTTCTGGTGGCGAAGGGTCAGGGGTTGAGGGGGTCGGATGGGTGGGCGTCGCCTATTACGGCTTTTTCGTCGGGTTTGAAGACCAGGACGGTGTCGATGTAGGACTTCACGGCCGCTTCCAGGCCGACGTCGCGGCCGGCGGCCTCGGACATGAACCAGCGGTGGTCGAGCACCTCGTGGAAGAGCTGGGCGGGTTCCAGCTTGCCGCGCAGTTCGACGGGGATGGCGTTGACGGTCGGCTGGAAGGTCTCGGCCAGCCAGCGGTGCGCGACGATCGCCTCGTCCTCGTGGCGCAGCCCTTTGGCGACCCGGAAGGCGTCCAGGTCGTTCAGCAGCCGCCTGGCCTGGTTCTCCTCGACGTCCAGCCCGGTCAGGCGCAGCAGGCGGCGCTGGTGGTGGCCGGCGTCCACGACCTTCGGCCGCACGATCAGCCGGGCGGTGCCGGCCTTGCGCCTGACCATCATCTCGGCGACGTCGAAGCCCAGGGAGTTGAGCCGCCGGATGCGCTGGTCGACGCGGTGCCATTCCACGTCCTCGACGATCTCCTCCTGGGTGAGCTCGTCCCATAGCCGGTGGTAGCGCTCGATGAGCTGCTCGGCGAAGGCCAGCGGGTCGATCGAGGGGTGGAGCAGGCCGCCGGCCTCCAGGTCGAGCATCTCGCCGTAGATGTTCACGTGGGCGACGTCGATGTCGTGGGAGCGCTGGCCCTGGGTGAGCACCGGATGCAGTTCGCCGGTCTCGGCGTCCACCAGGTAGGCGGCGAACGCGCCCGCGTCCCGGCGGAACAGCGTGTTGCTCAGCGAGCAGTCACCCCAGAAGAAGCCGGCCAGGTGAAGGCGCACCAGGAGCACCGCGAGGGCGTCGAGCAGGCGGATCAGCGTGTCGGGGCGCAGCGTTCCCGACAGCACGGCCCGGTAGGGCAGCGAGAACTGCAGGTGACGGGTGATCAGCGCGGAGTCCAGCGGCTCCCCGTCGGCCGAGGTCCTGCCGGTGACCACGGCCACCGGCTCCACGGAGGGGGTGTCCAGGCGGCTCAGGTCCCACAGCAGCTGGTACTCGCGTTTGGCGTACCGCTGGCTGATCTCCTTGATCGCGTAGACCCGCCCGGACAGCCGGGCGAACCGGACGACGTGCCGGGAGATGCCGCGCGGCAGCGTCACCAGGTAGTGCTCGGGCCACTGTTCCAGCGGTAGGTCCCACGGCAGGCGGATCAGGTCGGGATCGCTGGGGGCGCCGGTCATCTGGAGCGGCAAGCTCGTGCTCCTCGGAGATCGATGGGATCGGGCGGGATCGGGGGGATCGGGGGGATCGGTGGTGCGAGCCGGGTCGCGGGGACGGGCGGGGGTGACAGGCTCGATCGTGGACAAAGGGTCGTATAAGCCTATTCGTTCCGTTCCTTCCGGCTCCGACGCTAGCCGTTCCGCGCGCGCGACGCCGGACCGGTCCGCCTGGCGGACACCAGGCCCCGCCGAGGGTGAGATCGCCGGTCTGTGGAGGTGATCCTCTCTGGTCCGCTTCATGGGCGCCCCGGCCCCGTCGAGGGCGAGATCGCCGGCCCCGCGGAGGTGATTTCGTCGGGTTCGCCGTCCGCCGCCGCCGGAGCGGGCTCTCCGGCCGCCGGTCGCGTCCGGGGAGGCGGCTCTCCGGACGCCGGGCCGCGCCTGCGGCGGTGGCAGGCCTGGCGCGTGGCCAGCGTTATCGGATCGTGACGATCGGGCTGCGTGGGCGGGAAGGCGACCGGACCTGTGGGGGCGTGCGGCGGGGTCGGCGGGCATCTGGTCTAGACCGGGTATGGGGGGTGTCGAATTACGGGCTGTTTGTGCCATCATCGGCCCATGACCTGTGCCGTTGTGAGATTACGCCGGGGTTTCCTCACGCCTCCGGCGTGCCCCTCTGTCGCGGGTCGAATGCTGGTCGGCCACAGCTCGATCACGGGTTGGCCCATACCACTTGACGGTGTAGGGGGATGGACGTACGTTCCTCCAAACGTTTAGGAAACTTTCCTAATTGATAGCCCATTCTGGAGGGTTGCATGTCCAACTCCGCCGGCACGCCCCGAGAGATCACCCGGCGGCAGATGCTCCGCCGGATCGGCCTGACCGCACTCGTCGCAGGACCGGCGGCCGGCGTGCTCAGCGCCTGCGCGACCAGCGGCACCGGCACCGCCGCCCCCAGCGCCACCGCGAGCGGCGCCGCGACCTCGGCGGCCAACCCCTTCGGGGTCAAGGCGGACGCCCCGCTCGAAGTCGTCATCTTCAAGGGCGGCCTGGGTGACAGCTACGCCACCGACGTGCACGAGCCGCTGTACAAGAAGGAGTTCCCGAAGGCCTCGGTCAAGCACGTCGCCACGCAGCAGATCTCCCAGACGCTGCAGCCCCGCTTCGCCAGCGGCGACGTCCCGGACTTCATCGCCAACTCCGGCTCCGACCTGATGGACAACGGGGCCCTGCAGTCCGAGGGCCAGCTCCTCGACCTCACGCCGCTGTTCGACGCGCCCTCCATCGACGACCCGAGCAAGAAGGTCAAGGACACGCTGATCCCCGGCACCTACGAGTCGGGCCTGGTCGCCGGCAAGCCCTACATCCTGAACTACGTCTCCAGCGGCTACGGCCTCTGGTACAACGCCAAGCTGTTCCAGGAGAAGGGCTGGGCTCCGCCGAAGACCTTCGACGAGTTCAAGACGCTCTGCGAGACGATCAAGAAGGCCGGCCTCACGCCGTACGCCTACGCCGGCAAGAACGCCTCCTACTACCAGTACTGGATGATCCTGATCACGGCCGCCAAGGTCGAGGGGAACCAGGTGCTGATGGACATCGACAACCTCGTGGACGGCGTCTGGAACCGTGACTCGATCAAGCAGTCCGCCGCCGCGTGGGCCGAGATCGGCAAGTTCATGGACAAGAGCTACGAGGGCCTGATCCACACCGAGGTCCAGACCAGGCAGAACCAGGACAAGGTCGCGCTGTACCCGTCCGGATCGTGGCTGGAGAACGAGCAGAAGTCCAACACCCCGGCCTCGTTCGAGTATGCCGTCACGCCGACCCCGAGCCTGACCACGGCCGACAAGATGCCGTTCGAGGCGATCCGCTCGGCCGCGGGCGAGCCGTACATCATCCCGGCCAAGGGCAAGAACACCGCCGGCGCGCTGGAGTACGCCCGCATCATGCTCTCCAAGGAGGGCGCGAAGGGCTTCACCGAGAAGTCCGGCAGCCTCACCGTCGTCTCCGGCGCCGCCGAGGGGCTCTCGCTCAGCCCGGGCCTGAAGAGCGTCAACGACGCCCTCACGGCCGCGGGCAGCAACATCGTCACCTACAGCAGCTTCGAGAACTGGTACAAGGAGCTGGAGACCGAGCTGCGCAAGCAGACCAACTCGCTGATGTTCGGCCGCATCTCGGCCGAGGAGTTCTGCGCCAACATGCAGAAGAAGGCCGACTCGGTGAAGGCCGACTCCTCCATCACCAAGCAGAACCGGACGGTGTAGTCGATCATGCGGCATGGCGACGGCGGGCTGGCCGGGTGGCTGCTCTCTGCCAAGATGCGGACATACGGGTTCATCGTGTCCTTCCTGGCGATCCCGGTGGTCCTGTACGTGGTCTTCGTGATCAGCCCGTACATCCAGGCGTTCTACATCTCGCTGACCAACTGGAAGGGCATCTCGGCCAACCCGCAGTACATCGGCTTCGAGAACTTCGGCCGGCTGCTGGGCGACGAGGTGTTCTGGGCGGCGGTGCGCCACCACGCCCTCCTGCTGCTCGCCATGCCGCTGATCACCATCGCGATCGCGCTCTTCTTCGCGTTCCTGCTGAACATCGGGGGCGGAGGCGGGAGCGGGAAGACCAAGGGCGTCTGGGGGTCGCAGTTCTACCGGGTGGTGTACTTCTTCCCCCAGGTGCTGGCCGTCGCCGTCGTCGGCGTCCTGTTCCAGGCGATCTACCGCCCCGACGGCACCGGCGTGCTGAACGGCCTGCTGGCCACCGTCGGGCTCGGCCCGGTCGGCTGGCTGATCAACACCAACCTCGCCCTCTGGGCGATCATGGCCGTGGTCGTCTGGCAGTCGGTCGGGTTCTACGTCGTGCTGTTCTCCGCCGGCATGTCGGCCATTCCGCGCGACGTGTTCGAGGCGGCGGCCCTGGACGGCGCCGGCCGGTTCCGGCTGTTCTTCAGCATCACGCTCCCGCTCATCTGGGACACCATCCAGGTCGGCTGGGTGTACCTCGGCATCGCCGCGTTCGACTGCTTCGCGCTGGTGCAGGTGCTGTCGGTGGACCGGGGCGGCCCGGACAACGCGACCACGGTGCTGCCTCTGGAGATCTGGCGCACGGCGTTCACCTTCTCCAAGTTCGGCTACGCCTCGGCGATGGGTGTGGCGCTGTTCTTCCTGACCATCACGTTCGCGGCGCTCAGCCTGCGCGTGACGCGGCGCGAGAGGATCGAGTTCTAGTCATGGCGCTTCAGACCGATGCGGTGCGGGTGGCCAAGGCGCCGCGCGCGGCCACGACCCGGCGCCGGCAGAACCCGGTGGGCGTGTTCGGCGCCCTGTCGCACGTCGCCCTGATCGTGTGGACCATCCTGGTCGTCGGCCCGATCCTGTGGACCTTCCTCGCCTCGTTCAAGACCAACCCCGAGATCGTCGGGGACGCGCCCCTCGCGCTGCCGCACGGCTACAGCTGGGCGGCCTGGGGCCGGGCCTGGGACAAGGCCCACGTCGGCAGGTACATGCTGAACACCGTCTTCGTGGTGGGCGTGAGCACGGCATTCACGATGCTGTTCGGCTCGATGGCCGCGTACGTGCTGGCGCGCTACCGCTTCTGGGGCAACCGGGCGATCTACTTCCTGTTCGTGTCCGGGCTGTCCTTCCCGGTGTTCCTGGCGCTGGTGCCGCTGTTCTTCGTCGTGCGGAGCTTCGGCCTGACCGACACCTTCACCGGCGTGATCCTGGTCTACATCGCCTACTCGCTGCCGTTCACGGTGTTCTTCCTGACCGCCTTCTTCAAGACGCTGCCCACGTCGGTGGCCGAGGCGGCCATGATGGACGGCTGCTCGCACACCCGGACGTTCTTCCAGATCATGATGCCGATGGCCAGGCCGGGCCTGATCAGCATCACGATCTTCAACATCCTCGGCCAGTGGAACCAGTATCTGCTCCCGATCGTGCTGCTGTCGGGCAACGTCGAGGACAAGTGGCTGATCACGCAGGGCATCGCCAACATCAACACCAGCGCCGGGTACGAGGCCGACTGGCCGGGGCTGTTCGCGGCCCTGAGCATGGCCATCCTGCCGATGCTGATCGTCTACATCGTCTTCCAGCGGCAGATCCAGTCCGGACTCACCGCGGGCGCCGTCAAGTAGCGCCGCACACCCCTCTGCCATCTCTTTCGCTATTTGTCGGATAAAGACTCTTTCGTACTTCCGGCAACTGGTGGAAGATCTCCGGCAAAGACGTCTGTCACGTCCTGGGCCGGCCGGCCCGGGCGGAGGGGTGAGGCCGTGAGCGAGTCGTCGACCCATCGCAGGAAGAGACGACTGACCGTACTGTTCATCGCCGCCGTGCTGGCCCCCGTGGGGCTGGGGGCGGCTCCGGCCCTGGCGGAGCCGCCGCCCGCGCCGGCCCATCCGTGGCAGGCCGACCTGTGGCCGCAGCGGCAACCGTGGCAGGAGGGGGAGCCCGCCGCCCTGCTCCGGGGCAGGCCCGGCGGCCCGGCCGTGATCGACCCGCAGAACTGGAAGAACCCCGACCACATGACCTGGGAGGACTACAAGCCCGTCCCGGGCACCGACTGGTCGGACCCGGCGGGCGCCGCCTCCAAGCGCACCTTCAAGGGCGCGCTGGTCCTGCTCGACTACCCCGGCCAGTCGTTCGTGGTGACCCGCCCGCCGCACTCCACGGTCTTCGGCAACCCGAGCACCGAGGCGCACGACATCCCCCGCGACAAGGTCGCCCAGTTCTACAAGGACTTCCTCAACACCCCGAACCAGCTCAACCGGGGCCACACCATCAACGAGTACTGGATGGAGGACTCCGGCGGCCGGTACGGGGTCGACCTCACCGCCTTCGGCCCGTACGAGATGCCCGGCAAGTCCCACGAGTACGCGATGGAGTTCCAGAGCGGCACCGCCTGCCCGGCCGGGGACACCTGCAACCGCAACATCCGCACCGACGGACGCGCGGCCTGGGCCGCCGACGCGGGCGAGGCGACGATCGGCCAGTACGACTTCGTGTTCTACCTGAGCGCCGGCCAGGACGAGTCGTCCACGTGGCAGGAGTTCGGGCCGATCAAGTTCCCCACCAAGGAGCAGGTCACCGACCCCTTCGGGCCGCCCGACCCGGCCCTGCCCAACTGGGCGAGGACCCGGTACGTCGAGTGGACCTCCTGGGCCTCGGCGTCCACCATCTGGCCGAACGCGGGCGGCGGCTCCTCCACCCAGGCCGAGAGCTCCGGTCAGGGCGTCTACGCCCACGAGTTCAGCCACATCCTCGGCATCGGCGACAACTACAACAACCCGTTCGGGGTCCCGCCGCGCCGCGCGTACACCGGCATCTGGGAGATGCTCAGCCGGGGCAGCTTCAACGGCCCCGGCGGCCCGCACAGCCGCTGGACCATCCCGCCGACGGGCGGCGGCTCGATGGGCGCCCAGCACATGCTCCGCAACAAGATCAAGCTGGAGATGGTGGACGAGAAGAACGTCCTGCGGCTGTCGCGGGAGGCGCTGGCCGCGTCCGGCCTGGTCGTCGCCCGGGTGAAGGCCCGCGAGGCGCAGCCGGGCGACAGCGAGCTGTCCGGGGTCAACATCGCCCTCGGCACCGGCGACCTCAGCCCGAAGTGCGACGTCGCCACCGACCCGCTGTGCGACGGCGGCGGCTACCAGAACTACACGGTCGAGGTGGTCGACCGCATGGGCGCCGACTCCTTCACCCCCGACTCCGGCGTGCTGCTCGCCAAGACCAAGAACCAGGACCAGGCGCCGTTCGAGTGGGTGATCGACGCCAACCCGCAGGACATCGGCATGACCGACTACGTCCTGCCGGACGGCACGCGGGTCCCGATCACCATCGGCGACTACCGGCAGCTCTCCGACGCCCTGTTCCACGCGGGCACCGACTCCGGCAGCGAGTACGAGTACGTGGACCAGGCCAACCGCCTGCACTTCTACGTGCTCGGCCTGCAGCGCGACAAGAAGGGGATCCTCTCCTACACGGTCGCGATCCGCTCGCTGGACGGCGCGGGGCCGCAGCGGCACGGCGTCAGGGTCCTGCCCAGCGCGGCGGTCACCACGGGCACGCAGTGGGCGGCCTGCCGCTTCCCGCTCGCCAACACCGGCAAGGCCGCGGCGCCCCAGGGGCAGCACCCGGAGGACGTCGGCGCGTACCTGAAGTCCGACGTCTACCGCCTGTCGGCGAGCGTGGAGGGCAAGGGCTGGTCGGCCTGGACGCCGAACACGCTGGCCGCCGTCGGGTTCGGCGACTCCACCCTCGTGCCCGTCTACGCCCAGCGGGCCAAGGGCGGCGACCACCTCGGCCGGCTGAAGCTGACCGCGACCTCCGAGAGCGACCCCGCCAAGACCTCGACAGCGACCTGCCGGCTGGTCGGCGTCTGACCACACCGTCCGTACCACCGGCGCCCGCGGGCCCGGTGGTACGGCGTCGCCGCGCCCGCGGGCGGGCATCCGTCACCGACACACATGAGAGAGAGCCATGCCGCACATCGAATTAGGGAACGACGCACCCGGCATCGTCGGGCTGATGCTGTACCGGCCCGACACCGCCAAGGTGCTCAACGAGCTCGCCGAGATCCTGCTGCGGGGCGAGAACACGCTGACCAGGGGCGAGCGCGAGCTCATCGCCTCCTATGTGTCCGACCTGAACCGCTGCCGGTTCTGCCACGGCTCGCACGCCGCGTTCGCCGCGGCGCAGCTCCCCGGCGGCGCCGAGACCGTCGCCCAGGCCTGCGCCGACCTCGACACCGCCGACATCTCGGCGAAGATGAAGGCGCTGCTGCGCGTCGCCGGCGCGGTCCAGCGCATCGGCACCGACGTCACCCCCGCCCTGGTCGAGGCGGCGCGCGAGAACGGCGCCACCGACCTGGAGATCCACGACACCGTGCTCATCGCCGCGGCGTTCTGCATGTACAACCGGTACGTCGACGGCCTGGGCACCTACGCCCCGGAGGATCCCAAGGCGTACGAGGAGATGGCCGGCCTGATCGTCGAACGCGGCTACGGGGCCTCGGTGGCGGCCAGGCAGGAGGCCTCCGCAGGCTGACCCGCCGGGTGAGCCGCCGGGTGAGCCGGGCCGCCGGGCCCGCGCGACAACCCTTCCCGCCGCGTGCGAGACTCCTGGCATGAACAGGTTGGACGAAGCGGCGATCGCCACCCGGCTGAGCACGGTGCCCGACTGGAAGCGCGAGGGCGACGAGATCCGGCGCACGATCGTCGCCCCCGACTTCCGCACGGCCATCGCCATCGTCAACGACGTGGCCGAGCAGGCGGAGGCCATGAACCACCACCCGGACGTCGACATCCGGTGGCGGCGGCTCCACCTGGCCCTGACCACCCACGACGCCGGCGGCCTGACCGAGAAGGACTTCACCCTCGCCGCCCGCGTGGACGCCATCGCCGCCGACCACGGCGCCACGTCCTGACCCTCGGCCCGCACGGCGCCGCTACGAGGGCGGGGCCGTGGTGAGGATCTCCACGGTGCCGTGCTCGCCGTCCACGCGCAGCAGGTCGCCGGTGCGCACCCGGTCGGTGGCGTTGCCGCAGCCGACGACGGCCGGGATGCCGAGCTCGCGGGCGACGATCGCCGCGTGTGACAGGGGAGCGCCCACGTCGGTGACGACGGCCGCGGCCCGCGGGAACAGCGGCGTCCATCCCACGTTGGTGACGGTCGTGACCAGGATCTCGCCCGGCATGAGCGCCTCGCCCTCCTCCACGCTCGCGATGACCCGCGCCCGGCCCTCGACCACGCCCGCCGCGCCGGGGAAGCCGCTCACCGCCTCGGCCGCCGGCGCCTCCCGGTCGTGCTCGTCGTACACGTCGCCGCGCCGCGCGGGGTCGGCCGCCCACCGGAAGGGGTCGAACCGGCCCCTGATCAGCGCGGGGTACGGCGGCAGCGCCCGGTAGCGGTCGTAGAGCCGGCGTCGTCCGGCGACCGCCGCGAGCGCGGACGCCCCGTCCGCCGCCCCGTCCGCCGCCCCGTCCGCCGCGCTGCCGGCGCCCGGAGCGTCCCCGGCGCCGCCGCCGGGGGACCGGGCGTCGAGGACGGCGAGGATCTCCTCGACGGACAGGAAGAACAGGTCCTCGCCATGTCCGGTGATCTCGCCGGCGCGCAGCACGAAGTCGCGCACCGCCCAGAAGGCCCGGACCACCTCCGAGCGCGCCACCTCCCGGTCGCGGAGCGCCCTGGTCATGCGCGCGACCGTGCGCCGGGCGCGCCGCACCTGATGCGGGTGCTCTTCCTCCAGCCGGCGCCACGCGGCGGCGCGCCGCTCGCTCTGGCGGCCGAGGAGCGCGTCGAGGTCGTGCTCGGCCTCGCGGAGGCCGGCGAGCTGGGCGTCGATCCACCGGGGATCCTCGCCGGGGCGTGCGACGGAGACCTCGAACTCGCTCGGCCCCCGGTGGCCCCACTCGCGGGCGAAGGCGTCGCGGTCGATCTCGCCGCGGGACAGCCGGTCCAGGCCGACGAGCAGGCCGAGGCTCGCCAGAGCGGAGTCGCCGCCGTGCAGGCCGCTGCTCAGCGCGGCGACCTCGGACTCGCCGACCAGCTTGGCGAGCCGTATGCGGCCGAGGCCGAGCGCCCCGCTGTCCTGGCGGGTGGCGGCCTCCAGCATGTGCGAGCATTCGAGCAGGTACGGGCCGAGCTCCTCACGCCAGAGGGCGGCCAGAGCGGCGGCCGTGGGTGCCGCCGCGACGCGTCCGCGCAGCGCTTCACACCGCCCCGGCGCCGTGGCGAAGAACTCCGGCAGCCGGCGGGTGTTGACCCGTACTTCCCGCTTGACCGCCACCGCCGCCGGGAGGATCAGCCGGGCCATCCGCCACCACGACAGCGGCACCGTCGGGATGTCCATGCCGGCGGGCAGCCTGCCGAACACCGGCTCGATGAACATGGCGAAGCGCTTGCGCAGGCCGAACGCCGCCGCGAGCGTCATGGCCAGGCTGAGGTTCATGTAGAAGCGCCCGCCGATGCGCCCGTAGGCGCGGAACTCCGCGACGGACGAGGTGCGCATCGCACCGGACATGAAGATCTCGACGAAGGAGTAGGTGCTCGGCGTCATCACGTCGGGGATGGCCTCGCCGAGGTTGCCGTTGCTCCACAGGTAGTCGCCGGAGAGGCTGTCGTTCCACAGGTCCGCGGGCGCCGGGGCCTCCAGGGCGGTGATCGGGCGGGCCTGCAGGATGGACGGCCGCCCGGCGTGGAGGGCCCACTCGACGTCCATGGGAAGGCCGTACAGCTCCTCGACGCGCTCGCCCAGGCGGGCGAGGGCGGCGATGGCGGCGGCGTCCAGCACCGGGGCGGCGCGCAGGTCCTCGGGCACCGGCACCTCCGCGGTGCCGGCTCCGGCGCGTACGGTCATCACGGCCTTCTCGGCGGTGTGCCGGGCGATGACCGCTCCTCCCGGCCGGGCCACGACCACCGTGTCCGGGGTGACCTGGCCGCCGACGACGGCCTCTCCGAGCCCCCACGCCGCGTTGAGTACCATGCGGTCGCGCGCCCCGGTGACCGGGTCGGCGGTGAACAGGACGCCGGCCGCGTCGGCGGGCACCAGCTCCTGGACGACCACCGCCATCGTCACCTCCTCGTGCGCGACGCCGTTGCCGGCGCGGTAGGCGATGGCCCGGGTGGTCCACAGGGAGGCCCAGCAGCGCCGGACGGCGTCGATCAGGGCGACCTCGCCCTGGACGCCCAGATAGGTCTCCTGCTGCCCGGCGAAGGACATGCCCGGCAGGTCCTCGGCGGTGGCCGAGGAGCGCACGGCGACCACGGGCTCGCCGAGGGCCTTGTACGCCGCACGGATCGCCGCGCTCACCGGCTCGGGGACCTCGCGCCCGGCGAACAGCGGCCCGATCGCCCCCTCGTCCTGGGCGGCGACGGCGGACAGGACGGCCTCGCGCAGCCCACCGGCGACGAAGCGCTCGTAGGCCGTGGTGGTGACGTGGAAGCCCGGCGGGACCGGCAGCCCGGCGGCGGCCATGCGGGCGAGCGAGGCGCCCTTGCCGCCGGTGAGGGCCAGGTCGGCGGCCGGGTCGGCCAGGGGCAGCACCAGAGGGGGCTCGCTCACTGTCGGTAGTCCTCTCCGAGGTCGGTCGTCGTCAGGGACAGCCCGAGCCGTTCGCGGGCCACGCGCAGCGCCTCGTCCAGAAAGGCGAGGGCCGCCCCGGTGGCCTCGGCCGTCTGGTCGGGGGTGAGCGGGCGGCCCGCGTCCAGGGCGCGGTGCAGGGTGTCGGCGAGGAGTTCCGCCAGGTGCTCGCCGGAGAGCCGGTGGTCCTCCGGCATCCGCGGGGTGATCATGAAGAAGCCGTACATGGTGCCGGTGATCACGTTCACCTGCTCGACCGCCGACAGGTCGGTGCGGACGGCCCCGTGCTCGCGCAGCGCGCCCAGGTAGACCTCCGACAGCGAGCGCATCGCCGCGGCGGTCTGCACGGTGGGCTTGTTGCGGATCAGCTTGCCGAGCACCTCGGCGTCGCTCAGCAGGCTGGCCTTCATCAGCGGCCGGGTCATGACCGCCAGGGCGAGGTGCCGGAACAGGGAGCGGGGCGTGGCGCCGCCGGGGTCGGCGGCCAGGCCCGCGCGCACCTGTTCGAGCATGGCGACGCGGTCGCGGCGCAGCAGGGCGGCGAACAGCGCCTCCCGCGACTTCCAGTGCAGGTAGATCGTGCCCTTGGCCACCCCCGCGGCGCGGGCGATGTCGTCGATGGTCGTCTTGTCGTATCCCCAGCGCAGGATCAGCTCGGCGGCGGCGTTGAGGATGCGGTGGGCGCGTTCTTCACGGCCTGGCCCGGGGGGAGCGCCTCGGCCGGCGCGAGGTTCGGTGTCGGGGGACGGCATGGCCTCACTCACGGTGGACGAATGACCAGATAAGCTCATTTGGTCATCGGTTGGTCATCGAACGGTAAGCCCCGGTCGTCCCCGTGGTCAAACCGCCGCGTCCGGCGGACGGCGGCAGGGCCTTCACCGGCCGGACGACAACGGCCATACTGGGTGGTAACCGACAGATGTTCGGGCAATGAGGAGACCCAGATGAGCCTCTCGGACCTGCGTCCGGTCCCCGGCGAGCAGCTGACCTTCCGGCTGCCCCCGAAGTTCGAGAACGTGGCCGACGAGCGGCGCCACCGCCAGGAGCGGCTGGCCGCGGCGCTCAGGCTGTTCGGCCGCTTCGGCTTCGAGGAGGGCGTCGCCGGCCACATCACCGCGCGCGACCCCGAGCACCTCGACCACTTCTGGGTGAACCCCTTCGGCATGAGCTTCAAACACGTCAAGGTCAGCGATCTGATCCTGGTCAACCATCAGGGCGAGGTCGTCGAGGGGCGCTACCACGTCAACAAGGCCGCCTTCGCGATCCACGCGATGGTCCACCAGGCCCGGCCGGACGCCGTGGCCGCCGCGCACAGCCACTCCGTGCACGGCAAGGCCCTGTCGTCGCTCGGGCGGTCGCTGGAGCCGCTCACGCAGGACGCGTGCGCCTTCTACGAGGACCACGGCCTGTTCGACGACTACACCGGCGTCGTGGTCGAGACCGAGGAGGGCCGCAGGATCGCCCGGGCCCTGGGCTCGCACAAGGCCGTCATCCTGCGCAACCACGGCCTGCTGACCGTCGGCGACTCGGTGGACGCCGCCGCCTGGTGGTTCGTCACCATGGAGCGCTCGTGCCAGGCCCAGCTCCTGGCGAAGGCCGCCGGTGAGGTCGTCCCGATCACCCACGAGAACGCCAAGCTCACCCACGGGCAGATCGGCAACGACCTGGTGGGGTGGATCAACTTCCAGCCGCTGTACGACCAGATCGCCCGCGACGAACCCGACCTGTTCGACTGAGGCCGGGCGGGCGCGTCAGGTGAAGAGCTCGGGCGGCGGGACGGGGGTGAGCACCGCGTCGCCGTCCCTGATCGGCGCCGCGCCCGCGACGAACCTCACCAGGTCCTCCTCGTACACGCACCGGGCCTGGGTGAGGCCGCCCGCCGCCTTGCGGGTCAGCTCGGGCAGCGGCAGCGGCGCCGCCGAGGCGGTCACGATGAGGTTGCCGAACCGGCGCCCGCGCAGGATGCCCGGCTCGGCCAGCAGCGCCACGTGGCGGAAGGTGCCGCGCACGGTGGCGACGACGCGGCGCGCGAAGGCCAGCCCCTTGCCGTCGGCGATGTTGACCAGCAGGGTGCCCGATTCCTTCAGCACGCGGGCGATGTCGCCCATGTACTCGGCGGTCGCCAGATCCACCGGCATCGTCGCGCCGCTGAAGGCGTCCAGGATGAACAGGTCGGCCGAGGCGTCGCGCAGGCCGGCGGCGGCGCTGCGGCCGTCGGCCACCCGCACCTTCAGCCGGGGCACCGACCGCAGCCGCAACTGGTCGCGGACGAGCTGCACCAGCGCCGCGTCCGGCTCGATCACGATGTGCCGCGAGCCGGGCCGGGTCGCCGCGACGTACCGGGGCAGGGTGCAGGCGCCCGCGCCCACGTGCACCACGTCCAGCGGACCCTCCTCGATCGCGTCGATCACGTCGGCCATCAGCCGGACGTACTCGAAGTCGAGGTAGGTGGGGTCCTCCAGGTCCACGTACGACTGAGGGACCCCGGCCATGCTCAGCAGCCAGCCGTGCGGCCGGTCCAGGTCGCGCAGCAGCTCGACCTCGCCCATGTCCACCGGGTAGCGGCCGGGCATGGGGCCCGCCTCGGCCTTACGCTTCCCCACACGGTCTCCCATGGTTCTGATATATCGGGATGTGCCATACCCGGCACTCTTGGGAGAACCGTATGCGCCGCCGAGGACTGCTCGCTCTCTTCGGGGTGACCGTCGTCATCATCGCGGCCTCCCTGGTGGCGCTGGTGCTGGACGCGCGCCGGATCACCGGCACCCCCGAGGCGGCGGGGCGGGCCTACCTGGACGCCTGGGCGGCGGAGAACCTGCCTTCGATGAGGGAGATGGTGTTCTCCCCGCCCGCCGACTTCCTGGACCAGCACCGCCGCCTCAGCACCGACCTGCAGGTGCTGTCGATCAAGCTGACCCCCGGCACGCTGGTGCGGCACGGCGAGCGGGCCGCCGACCTGCCGTTCGAGGGGGTGCGGCAGATCGGCGAGCTCGGCCAGTGGCGGTTCTCCTCGGTGCTCCATCTGGCCGTCAGGGACGGCGCGTGGAAGGTCGTCTGGACGCCGCAGACGCTCCACCCCGGCGTCGCGGCCGGCGAACGACTGCGCCTGGCGGAGATCCCGGTGCCGGGCACCGAACTGCTGACCCGGCAGGGACGGCCGCTGCCGCACGCCAGCGGCGCCGAGACCTACCTCCGTGACCTGTCGGGCAAGGTCGACGACTTCTACGACGCACCGTCGGCGGGGTGGGCGATCGAGGCCGGCACCTCCGCAGGCAGGTCAAGGAATTTCGTGGTGTTCCGCCGGCCGGCCGAGCGGACCTTCCGCACGACGCTGGACTGGTGGACGCAGGCGGCGGCCGCCCGGGCGCTCGACGGGCTCGACCGGCCCGCGGCCGTCGTCGCGGTGCGGCCGTCCACCGGCGAGGTGCTCGCCGTCGCCGACCGGCTCGCCGGCCAGGGCGCCTTCTACCAGCCCGCCCCGCCCGGCTCCACCTTCAAGATCGTCACCGCGGCGGCGCTGCTCGGCGACGGGATGAGCGCCGACACCCCGGTGCCGTGCCCCGCCCGCTACACCATCCCGAACGGGCGCACCTTCACCAACCACGACGACCAGGACCACGGGACGGTCAGCCTCCGCCGGGCGTTCGCCCTGTCGTGCAACACGACCTTCGCCCGGCTCGCCGTCGAGCGCCTGGGCGACGGCGCGCTCCGGCGGGAGGCGACGGAGCTGGGGTTCGGCGGCGACCTGAAGTCGGGCATCGGGGGGACGTGCGGGACGATGCGCAGGGCCGGCGACCGCGACGAGCTGGGCGCCGACGCGATCGGGCAGAACTCGGTACAGGCCACCCCACTGTGCATGGCCCTGGTCGCCGCGGCGGTCCGGGACGGCACCTGGCGCCCGCCCCGGCTGATGTCGGAGAAGGCCGTCAAGCGCCTGGAGATCGACGGCCGGCCGAAGCCGAGACGCATGCCCGGCCCGGTCGTCGCGCAGCTCAGGTCCATGATGGCGGCCGTCGTGACCGAGGGGACGGCCGCCGGCTCCGCCCTGCCCGGCGGGGTGGCGGGCAAGACCGGCACGGCCGAGACGGGGACGGGCGAGGACCACTCATGGTTCGTCGGCTACCGCGGGGACCTGGCGTTCGCCGTCTTCGTCGAGCACGGCGGCGCGGGGGCGGGCGCGGCGGCCACCGTGGCGGCCCGCTTCCTGGGCGCTCTCTGAGGCCGTCCAGCGCAGCTCGTGCGCGGCGCCGTGGCGGCGGCCGTCCCGATCCCGGTGGCCGACTCCGCCGCCCGCCCGGGCCGGCGGCGCGGGCGGGGGGACGGCGCGCTCAGGCGGTGGCCGCCTCGAGGCCGAGCCGGCGCTCGGCCAGCTCGGCGTACAGGGCCGCGCCATCGGGCAGCACCGTGTCGTCGAAGGCGGCCTCGGGCGCGTGGTTGTAGGCCGCCCGCGCGGGGTCGGCCCCGTCCGGGCAGGCGCCGAGGGCGACGAAGGCCGAGGGCACCTGGTCGCAGACGAAGGAGAAGTCCTCCGAGCCGGTGAACGGCTGCGGCGCGGTGATGTAACGGTGCTCGTCGAAGACCTCGCGCACCGTGTCCCCGGTGAAGTCGGCCTCGGCGGCGCTGTTGACGGTCACCGGGTAGCTGACGTCGTACTCCGCGTCGACCTCCAGGGCGTGCGCGGCGGCGATGCCCTTGAGCAGCGTGAGGATGCGCTCCTGGACGCGGCCGTGCGCGGCGGCCGAGAACGACCGCACGGTGGCCTCGAACGTCGCCTCCTCGGGGATGATGTTGTCGGCGGTGCCGGCGTGGAAGCTGCCCACGGTGACCACCACCGGGTCGAACACGTCGAAGCCCCGCGTCACCATCGTCTGCAGCGCGGTGACCATCTCGCAGGCGGCGGGGATGGGGTCGGCGGCCCGGTGCGGCATCGACCCGTGGCCGCCCCTGCCGCGCACCGTGACCTTCAGCCGGTCGGCCGCCGCCATGATCGGCCCGCCCCTGCTGACGAAGAGGCCGCGCGGCAGCACCGAGCTGATCACGTGCAGCGCGTAGGCGGCGATCGGGCGCCGTCCCGAGGCGTCCAGCACGCCTTCGTCGATCATGATCTTCGCGCCGCCCTGGCCCTCCTCGCCGGGCTGGAACATGAACACCACGTCGCCGGCGAGCCGGTCGCGCCGCGCCGCCAGCAGGTGGGCCGCGCCGGCGAGCATGGTGGTGTGCAGGTCATGGCCGCAGGCGTGCATCCGCCCGGGCAGCGCCGAGACCACCGCCGCGCCGCTGCGCTCGGAGACGGGCAGGGCGTCCATGTCGCCGCGCAGCAGCACGGTCGGGCCGGGCCGCCCGCCGCGCAGCACCGCCGTGACCGAGCTGAGCCGCTCGCCGGTGGTCACCTCCAGGGGCAGTCCCGCGAGGGCGCCGAGCACCTTCTCCTGGGTCCGCGGCAGGTCCAGGCCGAGCTCGGGCTCGCGGTGCAGGGCGTGGCGCAGCCGGACGAGCTCCTCGCCCAGGTCCTTGGCGGCTTCGCGGAGCGACACCGGGCATCCCCTCCAGGTTCCTCACCGATACATCCCAGACTTCAGACGATATAGCCCGACTTGGCGGCAGGTAGACAGCATTTGGCGACTTTTTGGTCTGTTACCAGGGTCTTTCCGGATAGGAACGGAACGGTAGCTCGACGGGGGAGATTCGACATGCATGAGGTCAGCGGCCAGGCAGGCCGTCACTGGACAGAGATGGGCCGTCACTGGTGGGTGCAGGCGGCGCGCGGCGCGTGCGCGATCATCTTCGGCGTCCTGGCCGTCGTGTGGCCGCTGATCACGCTGCTCACGCTGGTCATCCTGTTCGGCGCGTACGCGATCGTCAGCGGGGCCTTCGCCCTGTTCGGCGCCTTCCGCGGCGTCCATCCCCGCGACTCGCGCACCTGGCTGGCCATCTCGGGCGTCCTGGCGATCGTCGCCGGCATCGTGGCCTGGGTCTGGCCGGGCATCACGGCGCTTGCCCTCCTCATCCTGATCGCCGCCTACGCGGTCGTCATCGGGGTGTCGGAGATCGTCGCCGCGGTCGCCCGGCGCAAGGCCGGCGAGACCGACTGGGCGTACCTGGTCAGCGGCGTGCTCGCGGTGATCTTCGGCATCCTGCTGTTCGCCTGGCCGGCCTCCGGAGCCCTCGCCCTGACCTGGCTGATCGGCCTGTTCGCCATCCTCTACGGCGCCTCGCTGCTGCTGCAGGCCTACCGGGTCCGCGAGAGCGCGCGCAGGGGGAGCGCCGCGGGCCCCGCCGCGCACGCGGTCTGACCGTTCCGCCGTCGCCCGTTCCGCCCGCCGGAGGGTCGCCTGTCCTGCATGATTCCGCGTGGTAAGCCGGATGTACCGGAGGACTTCCACATAATCATGGACTCGGCCGGGAATATTCTTGCCGACTATCGGAGAGGCTCCTCATGGGGAGGGCACATGAGCGTGCTCGACCGGCTGGCCCGCCACCTGCTCGTCGACGGTTACCGCTTCGAACTCGACCTCGACCGGAGCCGGGGATCGTGGATCGTGGACGCCGGCACCGGCCGGCGCTACCTCGACTTCTACACCTTCTTCGCCTCCGCGCCGCTGGGCGTCAACCCCTTCGACGACGATCCGGAGTTCCTGGCCCTGCTCGGCCGGGTGGCCGCCAACAAGCCGGCCAACTCCGACATGTACACCCGCCACCTGGCCGACTTCGCCGACACCTTCGCCCGGGTGCTGGGCGACCCCGCGCTTCCCCACCTGTTCTTCGTCGAAGGCGGCGCGCTCGCCGTGGAGAACGCCCTGAAGTGCGCGTTCGACTGGAAGAGCCGCCGGAACGAGGCGCACGGCCGTCCGCGCGAGCTGGGCACCAAGGTCCTGCACCTCACCCGCGCCTTCCACGGCCGAAGCGGGTACACCCTGTCGCTGACCAACACCGAGCCGGTCAAGACCGAGCGCTTCCCGATCTTCGACTGGCCGCGCGTCGAGGTGCCCGCGATCCACTTCGGCGAGGTGGAGGCGGCCGAGGAACGGGCGCTCGCCCAGGCGCGCGCGGCCTTCGACCGCCACCCGCATGACATCGCCTGCTTCATCGCCGAGCCGATCCAGGGCGAGGGCGGCGACAACCACATGCGGCCGGAGTTCCTGCTGGCCGTCCAGCGCCTGTGCCACGAGCATGACGCGCTGTTCGTCATGGACGAGGTGCAGACCGGCGTCGGGCTCACCGGCACGCCATGGGCCTACCAGCAGCTCGGCCTGGCCCCCGACATCGTGGCATTCGCCAAGAAGGCCCAGGTCGGCGGCATCATGGCCGGCCGCAGGGTGGACGAGGTGCCGGGTAACGTCTTCCAGGTCAGCGGGCGGATCAACTCCACCTGGGGCGGCGGGCTGGTGGACATGGTCCGCTCGCGCCGCATGCTGGAGATCATCGAGCGGGACGGCCTCATCGCGCGCGCGGCGGAGCTCGGCGAACGGCTGCTCGGCGGCCTGCGTGAGCTGGAGGCCGGGTTCCCCGGCCTGGTCCGCGCCGCGCGCGGGCGCGGGCTCATGTGCGCCTTCGACGTGCCGGACCGCCGTGACGATGTCGTGCGCGCGCTGCGCGAGGACCAGGGCGTGCTGGTGCTGCCCTGCGGCGAGCGGTCGGTGCGGCTGCGCCCCGCACTCTCGGTCACCGCGGAGGAGATCGCCCACGGCCTGGCAGCGCTCACCCGGACCCTGACCACCGTCCGCGAAACCACCCCGAACGCCCTCCGCGTGCCCGCCTGACCACCGGACAGGCCGCCCGCGAAGCGTCGCCGGGTCGTCCGCCGTAGCCGGCGCCGGCCTCGCCGTACCACGACCCGCCGACCCGGCGCCGATCACCTACAGCACGTGGCCGGGATGGAGGACCGCGCCCGGTGAACGTTCGTGGTCACCGTGCTGGTCGCGGGCGGGGTGTGTCGCCCGACGTCGGGCCGCGGGTGCCACGCCGGCCGCCTCCCCGTGGCCGGCGTGCCGTTCGTCCGTCAGGTGGGCGGGCGGGCGGGGGAGTTGGCCTTCCACAGGCCGATGGCCGTCATCCGGCAGTCGGCCCCGAGTTTGGAGTAGATGCGGTTCACGTGGTTCTTGACGGTCTTCTCGCTCAGGAACAGCCGCTGGGCGATCTCACCGTTGGAGTGGCCCGTCGCGATCAGGTCCATCACCTCGGCCTCGCGTTTGCTCAGCCCGGCGTGCGCGTGCTCGTTGTAAGTGGCGTCATCGACACTCATCCGGCCTCCGTGGCACGAATCATTGTCTGATCGCCGAGCCCCCCGCGCTGGCGGTGTGCGGTTTTTGCGAGCATAGCCCGCCATCGCGGCCTTTGGGGGCCAGCCAGTCCGAGAAATGCTCACTTTCCGCGAAAGCGATGGAGAGGGCGGTGACGCCGTGAAAGCGCGATGGCCGGTCCGAGAGGGACCGGCCATCGACCGCTGGGGTGAGTGATGGGACTTGAACCCACGACATCCAGGACCACAACCTGGCGCTCTGCCAACTGAGCTACACCCACCATGTCCGCGGTCATCGCCGCGGCACAGGAAAAGTGTAGCGGGCTTTGGGGGGTTCTGGTGCCGCGCCGCGTCAAGATCCGGTTATGGCCTCCGCCACCTCACGTGCGGTGGCGGTGTCGGGGCCCGGCTGCGGCACGAAGACGGCGGCGCGGTAGTAGCGCATCTCCTGCACGCTCTCGGTGATGTCGGCCAGCGCCCGGTGGCCGCCCTGCTTGGCCGGGGAGGCGAAGTAGACCCGTGGGTACCAGCGGCGGACCAGTTCCTTCACCGAGGAGACGTCCACCATGCGGTAGTGCAGGTAGGCGTCGACGGCCGGCATGTCGCGCGCGATGAAGGAGCGGTCGGTGGAGATGGAGTTGCCGCACAGCGGCGCCTTCTTCGGCTCCTGCACGTGCCGCTGGATGTACGCCAGGACGAGCGACTCGGCCTCGGCGAGCGTCACGCCGTCCGCGAGGGCGCTGAGCAGGCCGGAGGAGGTGTGCATCTGCCGCACGACCTCCGACATCTGCTCCAGCGCCTCCTGCGGCGGCTTGATGACGACGTCGATGCCCTCGTCCAGCTGGTTCAGCTCGCCGTCGGTCACGACGCACGCGACCTCGACGAGCGCGTCATGGCCGAGGTCGAGCCCGGTCATCTCACAGTCGATCCAGACCAACAGGTCACTCATAATGCTCAGCGTAGTGCCCGGTCATGAGGCCTTGAGAGAGTCCAGTACGCGATCGATCAGCGATGTGTCCAAATTGTCGGGTACGGAGGCGTAAAGGACAGAAGGTCGCTTGCCCAGACCCTGGTCCACCAGGGCGATCACCCCGTGCTCCTTTTTGAAGTCCCAGCCCGCCTTCTTGGCCTCGGGCGTGAAGTCCATCTCGAACCTGAGCATCCACGCCTTCTTGCCGCTGACCTCGAAGCTCTCGTCCTTGACGATCTTGCGCTTGTGCGGCGGGCTGTAGAAGAGCTTCTCGTAGTTGATCAGGAAGCTCCCGGCCGCGTTGCGCAGGTCCTGCGGGCCCGAGTAGTCGAAGACCTGGGGGAGCGTGCACACCGTCACCGTGCCCACCCAGTCGTGGTCCTGGCCGTCGTAGTTCTTCTGCGAGGTGGCCTGGTAGCCGCTGGTCCACAGCGGGAAGCGCGGGTCGGGCCGCCCGGTGCCGTTCAGCTCCGCCCACGTCGGCACCGACCACTTGCCGCCGGGGAAGGTGAAGGACAGCCCGTTGCGGGGGTCGGTGATGGTGTCGCCCTTCGGCGGGGGCAGCTGGGCCGGGAAGTCCGTGACGCTCGGATCCGGGGTCGGGGTGTCCAGCGGCGGGTCGGTGGCCGGGGCCGACGGCTCCGCGGTCTCGCTCGGCAGGGGCGTCGACGCCGCGGTCGGGGTGCCGTCGCGATTGACGAAGGTGAAGGCGAGCACCAGGGCGATGACCACGAGGATTGCGACGGCGCCGCCGCCGAGCACCCACGGCAGCGGGCTCTTCTTCGGCGGCGGGGGCCCCTGCGGGCCGAACTCCGGCACCGGCATCTGGGCCGTGGCCCCGGGCGGGCCCCACTGCTGCGGCCCGCCGTACGGGCCCGGCTGCCCTGGTTGTCCCGGCTGCCCGTACTGCCCGGCCGGCTGGCCGTAGGCGCTGGTGGGCTGGGCGTACGGACCCGTCGGCTGACCGTACTGGCCCGGCGGCTGCCCGTACTGGCCGCCCGGCCCGCCGAACTGCGGCTGCCCGCCGGGCGGGGCGAAGGCGCCGGGCTGCTGGTGCGCCCCGGTGCCCTGCTGTCCCCCGGGGCCGGGCGCGCCCGGCTGCGGGTACGGCCCGGTGCCCTGCTGCCCGCCGATCGCCCCGGGCTGCGGCTGGGGGCCGGTGGCCCCGGGCCGCGGGTACGGGCCGGTGCCGCCCGCGCCCAGGTGAGGCTGCGGCCCCGTCTGCGGCCCCGTCTGCGGACCGGTCCCCGGCTGCGGGGGCGCGTCCTGCGGGGTGTCGGCGCCCGGCGGGGAGCCGCCCGTCCGGGACGCCTGGGAGGAGTCGTCCGGCGCGGACCCCGCGCCCTGCTGGGGCGTGCCCTCCGGCCGGCTCCACTGGCCGGTCGTCACCGGGGCCTGGCCCGAGGAGGCCTCCAGGGGGTGGGTGGCGTCGGTCCACTGCGTGCCATCCCACCACCGCAGTTGCGGTGATCCGTATGGGTCCGGGTACCAGCCGGCGGGGGTCTGCGTCATGTCGTCAGAATAGTGACATCCCCGTTATTACGCGCATTTGGCGAGCGATCTGCGCGGTCAGCATTTATAAGTGAACGTCGCCGCGTCCTCGATCGGGGCGCCCGAGGCGCCGACCGGCGACAACACGCGCAGCCGCGCCGTCAGTTTCCGGGTACCGTGCCCGCTCACGTCCCATTCGAGGGTGACCTCGTGGCTGGACCGCCCGGACGGCACGGCGTCGGTGTGCTTGATCGGCTTCTGCTTGCTCAGCAGCCACTCGTAGGAGACCTGGCCGGCCGACCCGTTCGTGGTGAGCACCCCGACGACGTTCACGGTGGTGTCGCACCCGGCGGCCTTCGGCTGCCTGACCTGGACCGCCGTCACCGACAGCGGCACGCCGCGCTGGAACCACAGGAAGGCCGCGGCCAGCAGGATCAGCGCGAACAGCACGGCGGACCCGACGAAGCCGCCGCGCCGGCGCCGCCGCCTGCGCGGAGCGGCCAGCCGCTCGGCGGCCGCCACGGTGGGCTGCTCGCGTCCGGCCCGCCAGATCTGCGCGGCGGTCGTGTCCGCGGGCACCCCGGGGCCGAACCGCATCTCGCCGCCGGCCGGCGTCGTGGCCGCGGGCGGGGCCTGCCCGGTCTCGGCCGCGGGGTGGGCCGGCCGCTCACCGGCGCCCGCCGGCACGTACAGCAGGGTCACGACCTCGCCGGTGTCCACGCCCTGCGGCGACGGGGGCAGGTGCGGGGGCTGCCCGGTGGGCACCGCCGACGCCGACCACCACTGGATCGTCTGGACCAGCCGCTCACGGGTGGCGAACCCCGAGGGCAGCAGGTCGCGCCCGTTGACCAGGGCGTCGCGCGCGGCGCCCATGCCATGGGTGGTCGCGGTGGCCGCCGCGCGGTCGAACAGCCGCGCCGCCTGCTGGTCGCCGGCCGCCCACGCCGCCGCGAGCCCGCGGGCCAGCGAGGCCCACGCGGCCAGGTCGCGCTCCACCGAGGCGTGCGCGCCGCGCAGCGCCGGGACCAGCCCGCGCTCGGCGAGCAGCGCCGTGCCGTCATCGGCGATCACCACGGTGCCGGCGTGCAGCGCGCCGTGCACCAGGCCCGCCGAGTGGACGGCGAGCAGCGTCTGCGCGGTCTCCACCAGGATCGTGGCCGCGCTCCCGGCGTCGGGGACCGGGCCGGAGGCCGTGGCCCGCATCAGCTCGGCCAGCGACGGCGTGCCCGGCCGGGCGGTGAGCAGCCACACCTGTCCCCGGGCGGCGACCAGGTCGGTGATCGGCACCAGGCCCGCGACGCCGCCGCGTGTCAGGCGCCGGTCGGCGGTCACCTCGGCGACGACCCGGTCGCGTGCCCCGGGGTCCACCAGGACCCCGGGATCGATCCACAGGACCCCGCCGCGTCCGCCGTCCGGCGTGACCGCGTCGGTCCAGGTGCCGGTCTCACCGGCGCGAGATCGGCCCGTCAGCCGGTATCCCGCGATGCTCTCGCCATCTGGCATCTACCGCCGCCTCCGGTGCCGTCCCGCCATGCGCTGTCTGAGGACAAGTGTGGCGGGAACCGCCCCGGTCGTCACCAGGCCGACCGCCAGCACGCCCACCGCGTCCCCCCGCGGGGTCGTCTCGGGCGACGGGGTGTCGCCGACGTCGCCCCTCGGCGGCGGTGACGACGGCGACTCCGAGGGCCGTGTCGAGGGACTGGGCGACGGCTCGGGGGAGGGCTGGGGCGGCTGCTGGGTCGGGCGAGGAGTCGGGGTGGGCTTGGGCTTGCCGGAGGGCAGCGTGTCGTCCACGTTGGGATCGGAGGTGTCGGGCTTGTCCGACGGGCTCGGCTTGGCCGAGGCCGAGGGCTTGGCGGACTTCGTCGGCTTCTTGCTGGGCGAGGGCTTCGGCTTCGGCGAGGTCTTGGTGGCGGTGGGCTGGGGGGCGGTCGAGGGGACCGCGGCGGCCGTGGTCTGGGGCGGGGCCGCCGTCGGCTCGGCCGTCGGGCTCTCGGACTCCTCCGCCTGCTCCGTCGGCTCCTCGGAGGGCTCCTGCGCCGGCGACTCGGCGATCGCCGGCTCAGGCGAGCCTCCGGCGATGGCGGGCGTGGCCGACGGCGTGGTGGTCGTCGTCTGCGCCTGCAGCGAGCTGTCGCCGAGCGTCCCCACCAGGACCGCGCCGCCCGCCGCGACGACCGCCAGGCCCACGGCGCCCACCATGAGCTTGACGCTCAGCTTGCTCAGGCCCCGGCGGACGCCGCCGAGCTCGGTCTCAGCCAGCGAGGTGCTGGCGCCGGGCAGCTCGTCGACCAGCGGGAACAGCAGGGCGAGCAGCCCCGCCAGCGCGGCCAGGCGGCGGCGTCCCTTGTCCTCCCAGTCGGGCCCGTACGCCTGGAGGGCGACGTCCTCCAGCTCGGCCAGGAACGCGTCGGCGGTGGCGGGCCGCTCGGAGGCGCGCTTGGCCATGCCGCGCTCGATGAGCCCCCGCAGCGGCGCGGGAACCTGCTCGACCGGCGGCGGCATCGCCTGGTGCTGCCGCGCCAGCGCCGCCATGTTGCGCGACTGGAACGGGCGGGTGCCGGTGAGGCACTCGAAGAAGACGATGGTCGCGGCGTAGACGTCGGTGCTGGGGCCGGCGGGAGCGCCCGCCCACTGCTCGGGCGCCATGTACGGGGGCGTACCGGCGCCGCTGACCCCGTCGCCGGAGCGCACGGCGATGCCGAAGTCGATGAGCTTGCTGTCCCCGGTGCCCTCGATGACGACGTTCTCGGGCTTGAAGTCGCGGTGCACGACGCCGCTGGCGTGCGCGGTGGCCAGGCCCAGCAGCGACCCCTTGAGCAGCACGAGCGCCGCCTCGGCGCCGGTCGGGCCCTCCGAGCGCAGCATCGCGCGCAGGGAGACGCCGTTGACCAGCTCCATGATGATGGCGGCGCCGCCCTGGTGCTCGATGTACTCGTAGAACCGGGCGGCGTGCGGGCTGTCCATCAGCTCCAGCAGCCGCGCCTCGTGGCGGAAACGGACGACGAACCCCGGGTCGGCGCACAGCTCGTCGGACAGGTACTTAATCGCGACGTAGGTCTGGTCCGCGTCGTAGCGAGCCATGACGACACGTCCGGACCCTCCGCTGCCCAGGTCACGAATCTCGGTATATCCGGGGACTCGCCATGCCCCGCTCTGGCCGTCCATGCGGTCTCCTTTTGTGGCCGGGCCCCCACCCATGACGCGACAACGAAGCCTAATGGCGACGTGGCTGATCCGTGATGTTTAAATGGATATTTGCTATATTGTCGGCGCCATTGTCAGCGATGGGCGCGGCCCGGCGGCGCTTTACGCCCGGCCTTCCGCGCGGTCGTCCAGGGCTCTTTTCCGTGCGGTCACCCGGCGTCCGGCCGCCCCCTGCCGGCGATGTGGGCGGGCACCGGCGTCCCCGGCGGCAGCGCCGGGTCGGGCTCGGGCTCCCCCCAGCTCACCCGCAGCGGCAGCACCCCCGCCCACAGCGGAAGCGCGTAGTCCTCCTCGTCATCCACAGGAGGCCCCTGGCGCACCTTCACCGACGCCTCGGCGAGGGACAGCGCGACGACCGCCGTGGCCGCCAGCTCCTTCCCGTCCGGTGGCCGGGTGGCCTCCCACTGGCCGGGCGCCAGGTTCTCGGTGATCGCCCGCAGCCCCGCCAGCCGCTCGTCGGCGTCCTCGACCGGTCGCGGCGTGCCGTAGATCATCGCCGAGCGGTAGTTCACCGAGTGGTGGAACGCCGAACGCGCCAGCACGACGCCGTCCAGATGGGTGACGGTCACGCAGACCTCCCCGCCCGCGCGCAGCGACGCGGCGCCGGTCGATCCGTGCAGGTAGAGCGTGTCGCCGATGCGGCCGTACCCGGTGGGAACCACCATGGGCGAGCCGTCGACCACCACGCCCACGTGGCAGATCAGCCCGGCGTCCAGGACGGCGTACAGCTCGGAACGGTCGGTGCGGCCGCGGCGCTTGCCGCGCCTGAGGGTGGTGCGCGAGGTCGAGGACAGCATGCGATTACCGTACGAAGAAGTGGACCTGTGGTGCAGGTCCACTGGCGCGCCGTTTCAGGAGACCACTTGCCGCTCCACGTCGACCTTCCCCTCGTCCTCGACCGGGACGCGTCCGTGCCGCTCACGGTGCAGCTCGGCGACCAGCTCCGGGCCGGCATGCGCACGGGCATGCTCAGGTCGGGAGAGCGCCTGCCGTCCAGCCGCGCGCTCGCGCGGCTGCTCGGCGTGAGCCGCACGGTCGTCACCGACGCCTTCCAGCAGCTGTACGCCGAGGGCTGGCTGGAGGGACGCCACGGCTCGGGCACCTACGTGGCCGACCTGTCCGGGATCGCCGGTCCGGCCGGCGGCGCCTCGCACGCGCCCCCGGCCGGGGTCGCCCGTCCGGCCGGCGGCGCCCCGCACGGGCCGCCCGAAGGGGCGCCCTCCGGGAACGGCCCGGCGACGCGGGCACCCGCCGGACCGGCGGGCCCGGCGGCCGGGTGGGCGGGGCGGGACACGGTGTTCGCCGCCGCCGGCGCGCAGGACGTGCCGGACGCCGGGGTCGTCGACCTGCGGCCCGGCCGGCCATGGGTGCGGGACTACGACCGGGCGGCCTGGCGGCGGGCCTGGCGCGGGGCCGCCGACCGGCCGCCCTGCGACGTCATCGACCCCTACGGGCATCCCCGCCTGCGGGAACTGCTGGCCGGCCACCTGCGCAGGGCGCGGGGCGTCCCGGTGGGCCCGGAGAACGTGATGGTCACCCGGGGCACCGGCCACGGGCTCGACCTGCTCGCCGCCGCCCTGCTGCGACCGGGCGACCGGGCCGGGGTGGAGGAGCCAGGGTACGGCAAGGCCCGCTCGATCATCGCCGCGCGCGGCGGCCGCATCGCCCCGTGCCCGGTGGACGAGCAGGGCGTCCTGACCGAGGGGCTGCCCGACGACCTGCGCATCCTCTACACCACGCCCGCACACCAGTACCCGCTGGGCGGCAGGCTGCCCATCCCGCGCCGCGAACGGCTGCTGGCCTGGGCCCGCCGCACCGGCGCCACCGTGGTCGAGGACGACTACGACGCCGAGTTCCGCTACGACGTGGCGCCCCTGCCGGCCCTGTACGGCCTGGACCCCGGACGGGTCGTCCTGCTCGGCACGCTGTCGAAGTCGCTGGCGCCGGACGTGGGCATCGGCTGGCTGGTGGCGACGCCCGCCCTGCTCGGCGAGCTGGCCCGCGTGCGCGTGGAGCTCGCCGACCGGACCTCCGGCCCGGTCCAGGAGGCCGTCGCGGTGCTGCTCGAACGCGGTGACCTGGACCGCCACCTGCGACGGGCGCGGCTGTCCTACGCGCGCCGCCGCGCCGCCATCGTGGAGATCCTCGGCGGGCGGGTGAGCGGCGACTCCGCCGGCCTGCACGTCTTCCTCAGGCTGCCCGCCGGGCAGGTGGGCCGCCTGGTCGCCGCGGCGGCCGAGCGTGGCGTGTTGCTGGACACCACCGAACGGCACCACCACGGCCCGGTGCGCCACCACGGGGTGGTCATCGGATACGGCTCGGCGTCCCTGGCCGAGGTCCGCGAGGGCTGCGCCGTCATCGCCGCCCTGCTGTCCGGCCGCTGACCACGGCCGCCGGCCAGGGCCGTTGACCACGGCCGCCGGCTACGGCCGCGCCGGACGGGGGAGGCGACGGGCGCGGGGCCGGAGCCGCGTGCGGCCGGGGGGCGGGCGGCAGAGGACGGGAGCCAGGGGACGGGAGTCAGGCGGCGCGGGGGAGCAGGTGGTCGCCCGGCGGGGGCGGAGCCGGGAGCAGCGACTCGACCACCGGCAGCGCGCGCCCGGCGTACAGCGGGTCGACCGGCAGCACGTGCCGCGCCCACCAGCGCGCCGTCTCGCGCTCCGGCGGCGGCTCGACGAACCCCTCGGCGTAGTCGTCGTACGGCGGGTCGTAGAGGTAACCGGTGGGCACCCCGCGGCGCTCCAGCGCGGCGATGGCGCCGTCGCGGTCGGCGACGAGCAACGGGACGCGGAACAGCGGCTGGTCGACCTGGGCGCGGACCCCGGCGGCGGCCGTCGGCAGCTCGGCCAGCCGGGCGACGCCCGCCAGCCGCGCCGCCCGCTCCTTGGGCAGGCGCGCGAGCCGCCGCCCCTGGTACCACCGGGCGACGGCGCCGCGGGAGCCGCGGTAGTCGTGCAGGTCGGCGCGGACCCACGCGTCGAACGCCGGCAGGCCGTGCCCGCCCGCGAGCGTCGCGGCGAGCTCCTGGGGACGCAGGGCGATGCGGTAGCCCTGGCGCGGCTCCTGCAGGCCCAGAACGCGGGCCAGCCGCATGGCGGGGCGGGCCATGTCCAGGCGCAGGGCGGTGCGGCGGGCGGCGGAGGTGGCGACGCCGAGCAGGTCCCTGCGCAGGGCGCCCGGCTGGAGCAGCAGGTCGCGCTCGCGCTCCAGCTCGCGCCGGTCGGCCGGGCTGTCCACGGCGAGCACGCCCCCCGACCCCGCCCCCGCGTGCTTGGACATGCTGAAGACCCCGGCCACGCCGAACGTGCCGAGCGGCCGGCCGTCCACCGACGTCTCGGCCGCGTGGGCGACGTCCTCGATCACCAGCAGGCCGGTCATGCCGAGCACGTCATCGGGCAGGCCGTACAGGTTGGTGGTGAGCACGGCGTCCACGGCGCCCAGCAGCACCCGGGCCAGCTCGATGTTGCCGTCCAGGACCGAGACCGGCGCGATGACCGGGATGAGCCCGGCGGCCAGGACCAGGAAGAGGATCTCGTCGGCCGAGATCGGGGACATCAGCAGCCGCTGCCCGGGTGTGCACCAGTGCCGCAGGGCCAGGTACAGACCGAGCCGGTTGGACGGCAGGTACACGGTCTCGCGCCCCGTGCGCGTCGCGAGATGTCTTTCGGGACTCACTGCTCCCTCTTTCCGCCGCCTGGTGGTGCCTGGACCAGGTCCGGCAAAGCAGAAAGGTAGCGCATGGGAGCCGGGCGGTTACCCCATCTATGCGGGCCCGTTACCCGGCTGGGCGGGCGCCTGTTACACGGCGAGCCCCGTGTGGACGCCGGTCATCAGGGACGACGCGCGGACGCGGAGCGGGTCACGAGGCGATGGTGGTGCGGATCCTGCCGTAGGTCTTCAGCGCCAGGTCCGCGGTCTCGCGGAGCACCGAGTTGGCGAGGACCGTTCCACGGGCCTTACGGACGGGCACGCGGACGAGCCAGTGAACTCCGGCCCCCGGAGTCGGCCGGGCGACACGGCCCTCGGTGACCCACAGCTCGCCGGTCTTCAGCTTGTCCTTGTACTCCTTCTCGCCGCGGCCCATGTCGATGAGGCGGATGCCGGCCTCGGCGGCGCGCTCGGCCATCGCCAGGTGGTGGATCAGGCCGGGGGAGTACTTGGCGTAGGCCGGGTCGTAGGCCGGGAACCAGCCGGCGAGGGTCGTCTTGGTGCGCAGCCCGAAGTGCCCGGCGACCGGCCGGCCGTCGACGTACACCATGTCGAGCTGCCCGCCGAAGTGCTCGGTGTCGATGTGCAGCAGGCTCTCCACCAGGCGCACGATCCACGGCCGCGCGAAGCGGTCGGTGCGGCCGGTGCGGCGGTACTGGTCGGTCTTCCAGTCGAGCAGCGTGCGCAGGACGGCCTCGTCGGTGACGCCGAAGTCGTGGCGCATCGGGCCGAAGTCGCGCTGGAGCTTGCGCGTCTTGTACGCGGTGGACTTGTAGGTCTTGCCGGACACCTGCTTGAGCGTCTCGACGTAGGCCGCGTAGCCGTCGGACAGGTCGATGACGGGCGAGGGGTGCCGAGTGTGCTTGGCGGGCACCAGCGGCTGGCCGGCCAGCAGGTGGTCGAACTCGAACACCGCCAGCCCGCAGGCCTTCATCAGCTCGTTCGGGTCGAGGTCGATGTCCTTGGCGTGGACCATGCCCTGGGCGTCGGTGAGCCCGGCGGCCACCGGCATGCCGATGCCGAACTGGTGGCGCTCGAAGGGGAAGAAGCCCACGATGTCGGCGCCGTCGGTGAGGACGGCCACCCGCGCCTGCTCGCGCACCCGGCCCGTCTCGATCGTGAACTCGGGCGAGAGGAAGGGGCTGTCGAGTGCGGGGTCGGCGGCCTGCAGAGCCCGCCAGCGGGCCGTCTCTGAGGGACCGAGTTCCCTGGGATGGACGACGGTTACGCGCATGGGCTCCTACTGGGGTGATCCCTGTGGTGTTGAGACGGCGCCTACACCTTCTACCCAGCTTGGTGCCTGCCATGTAATAGGGCGATAAAGATCGTATCACGGTGCGATTGGGGAATGCTGGTAGCGATCGCGCTCCACGTCGCGCCCATCGGCGCCGATCCTGCCGGCGCCGTTCACACCGCCCTCGCGCGGGCGCGGGACGTCGAGGCTCGCGGGCGGCTCGCCGACGATGCGGTGCACGTCGATCGCCCCCGGGTCCCCCTCGGAGGCGCCGGGCACCTGCGAGGCGCCGAAGTGGCCGCCCCTGGCCCACACTCGCGGACTGCCCTGCGCCGCCACCGACAGGGGGTAGGGCAGGGGAGGGCCGGCGGGCCACCGGCGCGGCACCGCCCAGGAGTCCAGCCACGACAGGATGTCGTCCAGCCCGTCCATCTTGCTCTCGGTGAACGGCTCCTCCACCGATCCGAGCACGCGGATCTGGACGCACACCCGTCCCTGCCGGTTGAGCGCGCCCGGCAGCCCGCAGGCCGCCCTGGTGGGCGGGAGTGACTGGATGATCTGCCCGGTGACGGGGTTCCACACCAGATGGGCCGGTCGGGAGATCTGGACGAGCCGCTGGGCCACCGATTTGGCCGACACCCGTTGGGGGTCGGTCGGCCAAATGAACCAGACCACCCGGGGCGCGCCTCCGGCCATCGGCCCTGCGTCCTCGAGAGCGGGAATTCGACTGGCGACGGGCAGCCATGCCTGGGCCACTGTGCCCCCTCAAATCCTCGGTCGCGGCTTTTATACCCCTTTAAACAAGCCGTTGACACCTTATGCTGCTTGATTCTTGGAACAACACTTAGAGTGATACTTGCGGCGTTAAAAGGGTTATGGGCGTGTCTGGTGGTAAGTGGGCGAGCCATGAGCACCATGGCGGACGGCGCCCACGGGCGCTCGCGCGGTGGGAGCATTCAAGGGTCCTGCAAGCGTGAGCGGATACGGTGACGGAGTGTTGGAGAGCAGTGGCCGGCATGCTCGGCGTCGTTACATCCCGCGAGGGCCCATCGCCATCGGCGCCGGCGTCCTCGCCCTCGCCCTGGTGGCCGGGCTCCTGGCCATCGCCGCCCAGCGCGGCGGCGGGCGGTCCGACGGCGTCGCGGCCACCATCCTCGCCACCCCCGAGCCGCCGCCCAGCCTCGAGCAGCCGCCGGTGGTGGACAGCTGGCCGCGGTGGGGCGTGACCCACACCCAGTACAGCGCCGACAACGAGAGCGACGAGGTCCGCTCCAAGGTGGCCGACCTGTTCGCCCGCGTCCCCATGGTGGAGAACCAGCACATCATGGGCTGGGGCGCCGGCAACCCCGAGCCCGCGCCCGGCAAGTACGACTTCCGCGACCTCGACCGCCGCGTCAAGCTGATGGCCGCGACCAAGTCCCAGCCCGTGCTCACGCTGTGCTGCGCCCCCGACTGGATGAAGGGCGGGTCCGAGGGGCGCACCAACTGGAGCAAGATCGAGATGGCGCCGGAGCGCGACCACTTCGAGGACTACGCCGAGCTCGCCGCCACCGTGGCCCGGCGCTACCCGACCGTGACCCACTACATGGTGTGGAACGAGTTCAAGGGGTTCTGGGACGACGCCCACAACGACTGGGACGTCGAGGCCTACACCGACCTGTACAACCGGGTGTACGACGCGCTCAAGGCCGTCAACCCGAAGATCCAGGTCGGCGGCCCGTACATCCCGATCGACAGCCACGTCAGCAGCGCCAACGCCTCCACCCTGCGCGGCCCCTGGGGCGCCGTCGACCGCAGGAACCTCGCCAGCATCGACTACTGGCTCACGCACAAGAAGGGCGCCGACTTCATCGTCGTCGACGGCTCCTCGGCCACCAACGACCGCGGGCTGGTCCCCGACGAGTTCACCGCGCTCAAGAAGTTCTCCGCCGTCACCGCGTGGCTGCGGCAGCGCGGCGGCGATCTGCCCGTCTGGTGGGCCGAGTGGTACATCGCCCCCGACAACATCGACTGGGACGAGCAGCACCGCTCGGCGGTGCAGGCCGTGGCCATGATGGAGTTCGCCAGGAGCGGCACGGCCAGCGCCCTGTACTGGAGCCCGCAGCGCAAGGCCGGCGACGACTGCCCCGGCTGTCTGTGGACGCCGGGCGTGGGCGACGAGATGCCCATGGCCGGCCTGCTCAGCGGCTTCACCCGGTGGTTCCCCGCCGGCGCCGAGCTGGTCGACCTGAGCGTCTCCGACCCGCGCGTCCAGGTGCTCGCCGTCGACCGGCAGTTGGTCATGGTGAACACCGCGCCCACCGCCCTGACGGTCACCGTCGACGGCAAGTCGTTCGAGCTCGCCCCCTACGACGTCAAGTGGAGCGACCGCGGCCGGTGACCCCGGGCCGCCCCGCGGTCAGCCGGAGGTCAGGGTCAGGAAGCGCTCCACGATGACGGCGAGGGCGGCGGCGGTCATCAGCAGGCCGATGATCATTAGTTTGCGCCGCCCGCGCGCGGCCCGCTCGGTGCCCCGCAGCCGCGCGAGCTCCGCCGCGAACAGCGTCGAGACGGCCAGCGCCAGCGCCACGAGCCCGAACGGCGTCCACGGCGTCGAGCGGTCGCCCACCATCGTCACCGGAGCCGGCGGCGGGATCTCCGACCCCTTCGGATAGGTGCGCAGGGTGTAGATGGCGGCGTCCTGGTTGGCGTACACGCGCTTGAGCTTGGTCGAGGCGTCCAGTGCCGCGCGGAACCGCTCGCCCCACTCCGGGGGGAAGCCCTCGTTCAGCTCCAGATACGCCGCCTGGCCCCGCGTGGTGATCAGGAACGTGTTCGGGGCCTTGCCGCGCAGCGCCGTCAGCACCCCGGCCAGGTCGGCGGGATCCTTGGTGACGAGCGCCTGGTCGTACTCGACCCGGTCGATGTCGCGCTCGCGCCACGGGATGGTCGGCGTGACCTCCTCGCCGAGGATCGGCACCAGGTACAGCAGCCGCGCGCTCGGCCGGTCGTGGGCGTACACGTAGTGCATCGCCGCGGCCTCGCCCGTGGTGACCCGCTCGAACTTCTCGTTGCCGTACCGCGCCACCAGGAACGCGCCCGCCAGCGCCAGGGCGGTCACCGCCGCCAGCACCGCCGAGACCCGCCGCGTCGTCCCCGGCGCGTACCGCATGGTGCGGCGGCGGATCGGCACCGTCTCGCCCTCGCGGGCGTCGGTGGTGTGCGCGGGCAGGTTCGGGAAGAACGCGTACGCGCCCAGGATGCACGCCGCGGGCAGGGCGAACATGTAGACCCGCAGGCCGATCTCGCCGCCGTAGCTCTGCAGGCCGAGTGCCAGCGTGGGCACGCACAGCAGCACCGCCGCCGCCCGGTCGCCGACGCCGCGCCGCAGCCGGCGCAGCAGCCCGACGGCCGCGAACAGCAGGATCACCCCGCAGATCCCGAGCCGCACCTTCAGCACGATGCCGTGCTGCGCGTCGGTGCCCACCAGCCGGTCGCCGGTGTTCTCCTGCAGGTTGGCGAAGATCTTGCCGATGCCGCCGAACAGCTCGTCGATGCGGCCGCTCCAGAACGGCGTCGCCTGGTAGTTGATCCAGGCGATCACGATCAGCCCGAAGAACACCGGCAGCGCCAGGGACAGGGCGCTGCGGCGCAGCAGGATGAGCCCCGTCAGCGCGCCCATCATCATGAACGGCGTGATCTGGTGGGTCGCCGTGGTGGCGAAGAACAGCCCGACCAGCAGCGTCAGCAGCACCACCCGGTCGGTCACCGTCGTCGGCCTGGCCGGCAGCTCCCCGGGCGTGAGCCGGTCGAGCCGGGCCAGCGTGCGCCGCAGAAGACCCTTGGGAGGCAGCGGCGCCGTCCTGGGCTCCGCGCGGCCGAACCAGCGCATCAGGACGGCGACGAACACCAGGTACAGCGCGAAGGTGAAGCCCTGCGGGGAGAAATAGTCCTGCCCGATCCACTGCACCAGGATGAACAGCAGCGCCGCGAACCAGCGGGCCCGGGTGGTCGCCACGATCTGCCGAAGGATCAGCACGAACGGCAGCAGATAGAGCAGGTTGGACACCAGCGGCGTCCACTGCAGCACCGTCGAAGGATCCTCCACCCCGGCGGCGCGCAGAACGAACCCGAACAGCGCGAAGAATCCCGGCCAGGCGAAGCGGGCGTCCAGCCCTGGCAGCGCCTCGCCCGCCCGTCCGATGTACTCGGCGAAGCCCGCGTGCACCCAGGCCGTGGGGAAGCGCGGCTCGGCCTCGACCAGCGCCGCCGCCCCGTGCAGGGTGAAGGTGACCGCGGCGAGCTGGAACAGCAGCAGGCCCTTGCGGTCGGTGTTCTGGGTCAGCGTCACGAAGAACGAGACGATGATGAGGGCGATCGCGGCGAAGGCCGTGACCGGCAGCACCGAGATCAGGCCGAGCCCGTTGATCCGGTCGAGGTCGACGCCGCGCATGGCCCCGTGCGGCACCCGCAGCGCCAGCACGTACATGACCAGACCTTCGAGGGTCAGCAGCGGCGGCAGCCACGACGCCACGCTCGCCGCCAGCCGCGACACCCGCGGCTCCGCCCGGTCGCCCGCCTCCACCGCCTCCGCCACGGCGACCCCGGACGGAACCGCCCCCGACGCGGTCGCGGCGGAGAGCTTGAGGGGAGTCCCGGGCGCGGCCTGCGGGACGGCCGGAGTCGTGTCGGGGTCATCGGACTCGTCCGAGTCGTCGGGGTCGTCCGAGTCGTCGGGGTCGTCCGGGTCGTCGGGGTCGTCCGGGTCGTCTGGGGCGTCCGTCCGGCCCGCCGCAGCCTTGGCCCTGTCGTCCAGCCGAAGCGGCTCCTCGGGCGCGGGCGGCGCCTGGACGGCCCGCGCGACCGGCCGCGGGCGCGAGGCCGGCAGCGGCAGCGGGATCACCTGCGTGACGTCCTGGTCGACCGGTTCCCCGGCCGGCACCACGGCGAGCTCGTCATCGGAGTGGGCGGTGTCGTCCCCATCGTCGTCCCCGTCGTCGTCCGACGGGGCCTCGGTGTGGGCGTCGGCGCTCGCCGTGTCCCGCGCCGTGCCGGCGTCCTCGGTGGCGTCCTTGGCAACGCGGGACGGGGTGGGCTGGACGGGCAGTTGCAGCACCTGGGTCACATCGGCGTCGTCGACGTCGTCGTCCCCGCCCATGGCGTCGTCGTCCGCGCGCTCGGCGTCGCCGGTGTCGTCGGTGTCACCAGGCTCGGCGGCGCCGGCGTCGTCGTCGCTGTCACCGGCTTCGGCGGTGTCCGCGGGCGCGGGGGCGCGGTCGATCGGCAGGGCCACCGGCCGGGTGAACTCAGAGGTGACGTCGGAGTCGTCCTCCGCGTCGGGAGCCTCCTCCGTGCCCGGACCGTCCTCCGCGTCGAGAGCGTCCTCGCCGTCCGGACCCTCCTCGGGCCCGGTGGCCTCGCCGTCCGAACCCTCCTCGGGCCCGGTGGCCTCGGCGTCCGAACCGTCCTCGGCGTCGGTGGCCTCGGTGTCGGTGGCCTCGGCGTCGAGATCGTCCTCGGCGTCCCGGGCGGCGATCCCGGCGCCGGGATCGCCGGCGTCCGGGCGGTCGGCGGCGTCGAGGGGCTGCTCGGCCTCCAGGTCGGCCTCGGGGCCTGCGTCGTCGGCCTCCGCGCCTGCGTTCTGGTGTGCGGGGTGACCGGTGTCCGGATCGTTCGCGGGGTCGAGGGCGTCGTCGTCCGCCGGGGTGGCGATCTTCGTCGCCGTGTCCTCTGTCACCTCGTCGCCTGTCCGTTGCCTCACGTGGACCATGATGCGGTCTCGGACGCCTCCCGCGCGCTCGATGACCGCGGCGTCGCCGAGCCGCCGAGTATCCGGCGCAGCCCCGGGAGGATCAGCAGGGCGACCAGCACCTCGCTGAACAGCAGCCCGTACCCGACCGAGGTGATGCCCGTCACCGGCAGCAGGATGACCGAGGACGACAGCACCAGCACCGCCAGGCCGATCTGCACGACGGCGAGCGTGCGGGCGTCGCTGCGGGCGCGCAGCCCGCTCAGGTAGATCTCGATCAGCACGCGGGGCAGCACGGCGACGGCCATCAGCCGCAGCAGCGGCGCCCCGTGCTCGGCGAAGCCCGGCCCGAACACCGCCAGGATCAGCGGAGCGGCCACGACGGTCACCGCCACCACCGGTATGATGATCATGTACGCGCGCCGCAGCGCCTGGCGGCAGTTGGCGGCCAGCATCGAGCGGTCGCCGGACCCTTCGACGGTGAGCGAGGTGGCCATGTTGATGGCCAGCAGCTCGATCATCGCCCCCAGGGTCTGCGGGATGGAGAAGTACCCGAACATCTCGCCGTTGACCCGCGAGGCGACGTACACCGGCAGGAAGTACACGATGGCGAGGATCGAGAACGCCCCGGGGTAGTCCCCGGCGAGGAAGCGGCCGATCTCGCGCAGCCGGGGCGGGCGCGAGCCGGCCGGTGCCAGCTTGGCGTGGCGCGGCACCAGCACGCCGAAGATGAGGATGTTGATCGGGATGAGCGCCAGCGCGGTCGGGACCACCCACGAGACGTAGATGCCGTCGTCGGGCAGGGCGCCGGCCAGGACCACCAGCAGGCCCATCTTGACCAGGCCGAAGCTGAAGCTGTTCACCGGCACCCAGACGGCCTTGCGCATGCCGGCGAGCGCCACGTCCTGCAGGGTGAACACCGACCAGATGGCCACCGAGGCCAGGAAGAACAGGCCGGGGCCGACGCCGGCCAGCGTGGAGTAGTTCTCTCCCCAGAACGGCAGGGTCAGCAGGAACGCGCCCGCGGCCACGACGGCCGTCAGCGTGGAGATGAGGTAGCCGCGGCCGATGAGCCCGCCGGTGCGCCGGCCGGCCACGGGGATGAACCGGGCGAGCGCGCCGGTCAGCCCGAGCGCCGTGAGCCCGGCGAACAGCCGCATCGCGGTGATCAGCGCCTGGCTGCGCCCGAAGTCCTCCGGCGAGTACAGCCGGGCCGCCAGCAGCCAGTAGCCCATGCCGAGCACCGCGGTCACGCCGGTGTTGGCCATCAGCGCGTAGCCGTTGAGGAACAGCGGGTTGCGCAGGTCGTGAAGGAGCCGCCGCCACAGGACGGTCAATCTCCCGGCGGCCTCATCGGCGTCCGTCGCCTCCGGCCTGTCGCCGGTCACTGTCGTCTTCATGGTCGCGTCACCCCCCTCATCGACGCGCGGCGTCTTCCCCGCGGCTACTTCACTCACGCCCGACCACGTGGCGCAGGCCGTACCTGGTGCGGCGCACCACGGCGTACCCCTTGGTCAGCGCGTGTTCCTTCATGTAGATGATCGGCACGCCGCGCCCCTCGACGGCCCGCCGGAAGCGGTTCATCGTCGTGGAGCGGCCCACGGTCAGGCGCGGCAGCGCCATGACGTCGTCGGCGTCGCAGGCCAGCGCGTTGGCCACGGCGCAGGCCGCCCAGTAGCCGGCCTTGCGCACCTCCTTGCGCACACGCGCGGAGGAGTAGCCGTAGGGGTAGGCCATCGTGGCGACCGGCCGCCCCACCTTGTCCTCCAGCAGGGCCTTGTTGCGGCGCAGCTCCTGGCGCAGGGCGGCCTCCGGTAACTGGTCGAGCTGCGGGTGGCTGTGGCTGTGCCCGGCGATCTCGACGCCGCAGGAGGCGGCCTCGCGGGCCTGGCTCCAGGTCAGCATCTTGTCCAGCGGGCGGCCCGCGGCGTCGCTCCCCGCGTCGCCGACCCATCCGCTGGTGAGGAAGACCGTCGCGGGGAAGCCGAGCCGTTCGAGGATCGGCAGGGCCTCGCCGTGGAAGTCGGCGTACCCGTCGTCGAAGGTGACGACCACGGGACGCTCGGGCACCGGCGCGCCGCCCGTGCCGTACAAGGTGGCGACCAGGTCGCCTAGCGTCAACGGCGTGAACCCACGGTCCTTCAGGTAGGTCATCTGGGACTCGAACACCGACGGGCGGACCGCGAGCGGGCGGGTCGCGCTGTTCGGACGGTCGGTCACCGAGTGGTACATCAGGATCGGCACGCGCATGGTGGTCACCGTTCGTGGTCGATGGTTCGTCCGGCCCGGTCACCGCGCACGCGCAGCCGCGCGGAGCCCACGGCGTACCCCCACGTGGTCCAGGCGAGGCCGGCGACGATGGCGCCGGCCCTGGCCAGCCCGGCGGGGTCGCCCCGCAGGGCGTCGGCCACGCCGCGCAGGACGCCGCGCGGCAGCGTCTTGACGGCGTGGGCGCGCTCGCTGGACAGCCCGTCCCCGGCGCCCACGCTCTGGGAGACCAGCGCCTTGGACAGGCCTTCCGCGTAGCACCGGGACCGGAAGTAGCGGAAGGTCGCCCGGGACGCGGGCACGCGGTGGCCGATGACCGCCCGCGGCTCGAACATCATGATCGAGCCCGGCCTGCGCTGGGAGAGCCGGATGCAGAACTCGGTCTCCTCGCAGCCCAGCGGGCGGCTCTTACGGCCCTGGACGCTGCGGCCGATGCCGGAGTGGAAGCCTCCGACCTCGCCCACGACCTCCCGGATGAAGGCGGCGTTGCCGCCCATCACGTTGCGGATCGGCTTGCGTTCGGCGGGCAGGCCGCGGTAGGTGCACCCGATGGTCCAGTCGAACTCCTCGGGGAACCACCGCGGCCGCTCACCGGTGTCCCACAGGGGCTTGGTGAGCCCGCCGACCCCCACGACCGTTCCGGAGCCGGCGGGCCGCTCCGACATCGTCTCCTCGAAGGCCGCGAGCCAGTCGGCGTCCGCGACCGCGTCGTCGTCCAGGAACGCCACGACGTCACCGGTGGCGGTGGCCACCCCGGTGTTCTTGCCGCCGGACAGGCCCCGCGCGTGGGTGTTCTCCACGACGATCGCGTCGGCGTACTCCCGCTTGAGCCGCAGGTGCAGCTCGGGGTTGTAGTCGACGACCAGGATCAGTTCGTACGGCTGGCGTCTCTGGCTGCGCACCGACTGCACGGCGGCCCTGATGTCGTCCCACCGCTCCTCGGTGTAGACGCAGATGACGACGGAGATGTTCATACCGTTATGCCGCGCCCTGGTCGGCGGCGGGCTGCTGGGCGGCCGCCGCGGGAGGGATGTCGATGACCGGGCGCCGCCACTCGCGGACGATGGTCTTGAGCACGCGCCAGCCGTCCCGCACGACGCGCAGGTTGCTCTCGCCGTGAATGCGGTTGCGTTCGTGGCTCGGCACCTCGTGCACGCGCAGGCCCGCCTTGGCCGCCCGGATGTTGAGCAGGGTCTCGACCTCGAAGCCTTCGCAGTCGAGGTCCAGGACGTCCAGGTGGCGTGCCCAGAAGGCGTTGTAGCCGTAGCACAGGTCGGTGTACCGGGTGCCGTAGATCCGGTTGACCAGCGAGCGCAGGACGCTGTTGCCCAGGCGGCGGCTCAGCGTGAGGTCGTCGCTGCCGCCTCCGCTGGCGTAGCGCGAGCCCTTGACGAAGTCGGCGCCGGTGACCAGGGCGCCCACGAAGTGGATGATCTCGCGGCCGTCGGTCGAGCCGTCGGCGTCGATCATGACGATGATGTCGCCGGTGGCCTCGGCGAAACCGGTGCGCAGAGCGTCGCCCTTGCCCTTGCCGCGCTGATGCACGACGCGGAGGTTCGGGCGCAGACGCCGCGCGACGGCGACGGTGTCATCGGTGGAGTTGCCGTCCACGAGGATGACCTCGTCGATCCAGTGCGGAAGCGTGGCGAAAACGTGCGGAAGGTTCTCCGCCTCGTTCATGGCCGGTACGACCACGCTCACCGTCGGCGAAATGGCCAGGTGGGGAGTGAGAGGTGTGAAACGGTCCACTGTCGGCAGTGGCCTCAGCGTATGAAGCTGAGATTTCCCGTTGTGCTTGGTGATCTCGGGACTCATTTTCGAGGGATGTCCTTCCGGGCGGTCTGACATCGGCGGCGACTGCCAACAGGACCGGCGCGACTGGACGGAGAGGGGTTTCTCCGTCCCGGTCAGAGCAGTAGAGGGTGTGCGGTGTGCTGTGCTGTGCTTGGGAGGGGGAGCTAGCCGTCAGCGCGCCCCCGAGGGTTCCTTCTCGACGGACTCCGGCTGGAGGGATGTGCGCACCCGCCCGAAGCCTTTCAGCAGCCTGTCGGCCAGCCGGTAGAGCGAGGGGCGGTCGACCACGATGTTGCGGGCCTTGTTCACCGGCGTCCGGCCCATCCAGTGGACGGCCGCCGCCGCCGACGGACGGGAGACCCGGCCTTCGGAGACGTGGATGACGTCGTTCTTCAGCCAGCCCTTGTACTCCCGGCCCCCCTTGCCCATGTCGACCTGGCCCAGACCGTGGGAGGCGGCCTGCTCGGCCATGTGCAGGTGGTGCATGATCCCGGGGGAGTACCGGGCGAACTCGGTGTCGTAGGCGGGGAACCAGCCGACCAGCGTGTGGTGGGTGCGCAGGCCGAAGTGGCCGGCCACGGGGGTGTCGCCGGCGTACAGCATGGTGAGCACCCCGCCGAACGACGGAGTGTCCATGGCGTGCATCTCGTCCAGGAGCTGGACGATCCACGGCTGGGCGAACCGGTCGACCCGGCCCGTCCGGCGGTACTGGTCGGACTTCCAGCCGGTCAGCGTGCGCATCGACTCGGGATCGGTGGCGCACCATTCGAGGCGGATGTCGCCGTGCTCGCGTGCGAGCTTGCGCTCCTTGTAGCGGACCGTTTTGTAGTTCTTGGGAGAGTTCGTCCGCACATGGTCGATGTAGGCGTCGTAGCCGCCGGTGAGGTCCATCATCGGCACCGGGCGCACCGCGGACTCGTGCGGCGCCCACGTGGGCTGCCCGGCGACCATGTGGTCGAAGTCGAACACCGACAGCCCCGTCGCGCGCAGGATCTCGCGGGCGGAGATGTCGAGGCCGGGCACGGAGATCAGGCCGTGACAGGTGGTCAGCCAGCTTCCGAGGGGCTTGCCGATGCCGAAGGCGTGCCTTTCGAACGGCAGGAAGCCCGCCACCTTGCCGCCGTCCTCGATGACGGCGACCCGGACATAGGAGCGCAACCGGCTCAGGGCCAGCGTGAACTCCACGGAAAGGAAAGGATTGTCGAGCGATGGCGTGGCGCGCTGGAGTTCGCGCCATCGGGTGAGTTCGGCGTCCCCTAGTTCTCCAGGCCGAACGACCGTGACCTTCACCTTGACCCGGCCCCCTGTTCGGTGCGCACGTTGCCGTTCCCCCGGTACAGAGACCGAAGCACCCACATGAATCCGCCGAGCACCGCGACGGTGGCCACACCCGCGCGGGAGGACCACGCGTCGAACATGAGCATGGCCTCGGCTAGTAAGACGTTTACAACGAGACTCGCGGCGGCGCCCACCGTTAGTGCCGCGAGAGGGTCACGATCACGCAACAGTCCGACGACCGACGCTCCCGGGACCACGAGTAGGAAGAGCGGGACCAGGACCACGCGTGCCGGTGTGCGAACATCGGCGAGCGCGATGACCGCCCCCGCCGCACACGCGATCGCCAGCACCCATGTGAGCACTGTCCTTCTCCTACGCATTCTCTCCTGGCTCCGCTGGTCAAGACCGACCAAAAGGCTTGGATGATCGGTCTCTTCATAGGACCAACCACGCCACGCCGACGTCAATGCCGACGCCCCAACCCTGCCACGGGTTTACAAGGCCCAGGGCAAGAACCATAGCGCGGCCGATCAAAGGACCGGCCGCGCCAATGACTGTTGCCCCCGAGACCGCCGTGACTGTAGGGACTTGGGGGTATTCACACGGTACTATCCGTTCGCCCCAAGTGTGGACTCGGTGCCGGAATCAGGTGGCCTCGGTGGTGGCCTGCTCGCTCGCGGTCTCCGTCGGAGACGGGTCCGACGTGGGCTGCTGGTCGGGCGGCGGATCGGAGGCGGGCGGCGGGTCCTGGGCCTCCCACGAGATCGCGCATGTCGCCGCGCCGGCCGCGGATTGCAAGGTCACGGCGCCTTTGCCGTCCTCCTCCGGAGCCGAGACCACGACCGAGACCCGCTGCTTGACCCCCGCCTTGAGCGTGCCCGACGCCGGGGAGACCGACAGCGCGCCGGTCGCGGCGGCCGTCCAGGACACACTCGCGTTGCGCGCGGAGATGAGGATCTCACCCGCGTCCTTCCCGCCGAAGGCCCCCGGGCAGGAGACCACGAGCCGGGCGGCAGGGGAGGGCGGCCGGGGCGTAGGCGTGCGCGAGGGGGGCGCGCTCGACGACGTGGCCGCCGGCGCGGCGGCCGACGTGCGCGCCTGCGGCGCCAGCGTCGGCGTCGGCGTCGGACGGGTCCGCGAGGACGACGTGGGGGAGGGCCCGGCGGAGGTCGCCTCGTCGGTCGGCTCCGGGCCGTAGCTGATCTGCAGCTCGCCGGGGGTGCGGCTCGGGAAGCGCAACGTCGGGGTCGTGCCGCCGGGGTGGGAGGCGTCCTGTCCGGTCGCGACGACCATCGCCCCGGTCGCCACCAGCACGCAGGCGATGGTGGCGAAGACGGGCGTGGACCTGCGGGAGGCCCTGCGCGTGACCGGCGCACCGCGCCTGCGCGCCGGGCCGCGCCCGGACCTCCCCGAGCCCACGCCCGTCCCGTCCTGTTCCCCCGCCATGCCGTGCCGGGGGGTCTCGGCGTGGGCGACGCCCATGCCGTAGAAAGGGGTCTCGGCGGCCTGGTCGGCGGCGGCGCGCCGCTCGTCCCTGCCGCCCCGCCGCTCCGCGCGCAGCCGGCGCTCGGCCGCCGCCGCCGGGGGGAAGCCGTTCTTGTCGAACCCGTCGGCGAGCGTCATGATCGCCGTGCGCGCCTCGTCGTGCCGCGGCCGGGCGCACGACTCCGCGACCCGCCGCCGCAGTGACAGGGGTGGGAAGGCCACCGGCACCGAGTCCAGCAGCCGCTCGGCCGACACCCGGCGGCGGCGGCCCTCGGTGCACTCCTTGCAGCCGATGATGTGCCGGGTGATGCGCCGCCGCAGCTGCTGCGGCAGCGGCCCCTCGATGGAGTCCAGCAGGGCCGACAGGTCGGGGCAGTGCGCACGCCCGCTCCTGGCCAGGACCACGGCGGCCGCCGCGTTCTCCAGGTGGTCGCGGGCCCGCTCCAGGCGCGTTCCGGCCTGGCGCGAGGTGAGCCCGAGCACGGCGCCGATGTCGGAGGCGGCCAGCCCGTGCCGCACGCCCAGCACCAGCGCGTCGCGGTCCTTGGGCGCGAGCTCGTCCAGGGACTCCCGCACGATCTCCGCCAGCTCGGGGTCCTCCTCGTCCCCCGGCAGGTACTGCTCGGTGTCGGTGCCGTGCGCGGGGGTTCGGCCGCGGCGGGTGCCGCACTGGTAGCGCGTCAGCGCGTACAGCCAGGCTCGCAGGCGGGCCGGCTCACGCAGGACGCCGATGCGGCCGTGGGCGGTGACGATCGCGTCGTGGACGGAGTCGGCGGCGGCGTCGATGTCGCGCAGCAGTGAATGGGCATAGTCGTTCAGTCGGTCGGCATAGGCGTCGTAGAGACCGTCCGCCGCGCGGCTGTCCGCCTGGCGCAGACGTTCCACCAGTCGCTGGTCGTCGGCACGGCCGACGCTCGGCCATCCGGGCACGAATCTTCCTCCCCCGCAGGACGGGTACCTGGCTTGCGGTCACGCACGATCGCGAGAATTTCCCCTGCCCGCGCCAGGCCCACACGCGTAGGACGTCCGCTTCCTTCAGAGGGTTCACCCGGAAATAAACAATAATCATCGGGTATGACCTGGGAAAATAGGGATTGAGGAGTCTGCTGGAACCAGTGTGACGTCTGCGTGAGAGGGGGTGAAGATCCCTCACCCTCGGTGGCGAATCCGCTGACGAAACGTGACGGCACGGCGTTTCGGACGACCGCCCGCGCGGGCGTTTCGGATCGGCCCCGCACGGCCGCGGGACGGCGAAGCGGCGGCGGCCGTCCCGGAAGCGCACATGTCGCAGCCGGATGCCGGGAGGCCGGCCCGCCGGCGGTCGTCCGGGAGACCGCGGCGGTGGTCCGGACGGCGGACGTCGCGAGGGATCAACGGCGAACGCCCGGCTCCGGATCTCAAGGACCGGTGCCGGGCGCATGGGCCGTCCGCGCCGCTCCTACTGCGAGCCGCCCCCGCCGGTGCCGCAACGGGGGGCGCACAGGCGCCGGGAGATGCCCTCCAGGAACACCTTGCGGATCTCCAGGGCGTTGTTGGGGAAGAACGCCTGGCCCTGGGTGGCCTTGGCGATGGCCTGCATCTGCCGCCGGCCCGCCGCGTCGTCGGCGCCGAGCGCCACGATGATGATGCTGATCGGCTGGGTCTGGTCGAACTCCTGCCGCAGCTTCTTGAGTATCGCCGCGTTGCTGATGCCGCCCTCGGGGTCGTCGTTGCCGACGCCGTCGGTGAAGACGAGGATCGTGTTGATCTTGTCGGCCTCGTACTCGGCCTTCATCTTGTCGTAGGCGGCGGCCAGCGTGTCGTTGAGGCCGGTGTCGCCGGTCGGCTTGGCCTTGATCTGCTGGAGCGACTGCGAGACCACCTCGCGTCGGGTGGCGCCGTTCACCTTGGCCCCGAGCGGCCCCACCGGCACGGCCTCGCGGTAGTCGACGCCCTTGCCGTTGAGGTTGGTGGAGAACACCCAGGTGCCGACCTCGGTCTTGTCGGGGAAGAGCTTCAGGCCCTCGATGGCCGTCTGGGCGATCAGCCGCATGCGGTCGCCCGGCGCGCCCACCGCGGGCAGCGCCATGGTGCCCGAGATGTCCAGCAGGGCCAGCAGCCTGCCGCCCAGCTTCAGCCGGGACCACGCCTGCGACAGCCGCGTCACCGTGGCCGCGTCCGGGATCTTCAGGGACCGCGGGGTCGCCGGGTTCAGCCCGTTGGCCTGGCTGATGGCGCCGCCGGCCTTGCCGTCGGGCGTGCGGAAGCCGTACTCGCGGATGGTCTTCTTGGCGTCGGCGGCGGTCAGCGCGGCGGTGAACTCCTTGGCGGCCTGCCGCTTCTGCTCGTCCTTCGCGGTCACGACGACCGGGTAGTCGAGGCTGATCGTGCCCTCGGCCGGATAGAGCGCCACGACCTCGCCGGGCTTGCTCTTGTCGTTGTTGGACCAGATCTCCTGCTCGGAGGCGATGCCGATCGGGGCACGGGAGGACGGCTTGGCCATGCTGGCGAACATGTTGCCCGGCGAGTTCACCGCGTTCTCCGACAGTTGCCTGAGCACGCCCACCAGTTGGTCCTCGCCCGCGCCGGACGCCTGGAGCACTCCGGACCCGGCCAGCAGGGCGCTCATCCCCGCGGCGTTGAGCGTGGGGTCCAGCGGCAGCACGCGGATCTTGCGGCCGAGGCCGTCGGGCGTCGCGGCGTTGGCCGCCGACATCAGCCCGCTCCAGCTCGGCTCGCCGAAGGCGCTGCGCAGCTTCTCGACCACGGGCTTGGGCGCGGCCAGCACCACCGGGGAGCGGGCGACGGAGCCGGTGGGCTCGGGGATGCCCTCGCCCTTGGGGCTGGAGCGCAGCCTGGCGACCCACAGGCTGGAGTCCGGGATCCACACGTCGCCGTCGAACTTGCCGGTGGTCGCCCCGGTGCCGGCCAGGGCGTTGGTGACCCCCGCGGGGTCGCTGCCGGAGACCGCGACCTGCACGCAGGACGCGCCGTCCGCCGGAGCGGCCTTCTTGTTGTAGGCGGCGGCGATCTTGCTGATCGCCGGCTCGATGTCGGGGGAGGCCACCACCTTGAGCGCGACCGTGCCGTCGCCGCAGGCCTTGTCGCGGCTCATGATCACATAGGCGGCGACGCCCAGCAGTACGGCGAGCGCGACGGCGCCCGCCAGAGGAACCAGCACCTTGCCCCGGCCCCCCCGGCGGCGGCCTGACGGCTCGTGATAAGGGTTGTAGCCGCCCTCAAGCTCGTCTGTCCGGTGGCGTCCACCCACGATGTCCTCTTAGGTGTCGATCTTCAGGGGTACGGTGGCGCGCTTCGCAGCGACCATATAGGGAGATGTCGGGTAATGCTTACGGAACCATAGCGTCAAGCTTTATACCGGCAAAACCGATCTTTTGCTGCGGCGATGACCGGATTCGGGGCACAATCCGGTGGTTGATGCCCGTATTTCGCGATACATCTTGACGTCGCGCGAACGCGATGTATCGTGTCACGGTATATCGCGATTTCTGGTGCTCGGTCGCGGAGCCGTAGGGGGCCGGGGGCGGCCCGGGGCAGGGGGTGACACTCGTGTCGACGCTCGTCGAGGCACGTGCCACACCGGAGGTGACGGCCCTGGCGGGGCCCACCGGACGGGGGGCGGCGGAGCGGCGGCCCGATCTGCTGCTGATCGAGGCCGACCACCCCGGCTGCCCGGACGAGGTGCGCCGCGCCCTCTGGGAGTCCGACTGCGTGCGCGAGGTCGCCATCGCGGGACGGGTCTGCCGGGCCCTCGCCGACCCGGGCACCGCGCCGCTGGTGGCCGCCGCGCTGCGCGCTCAGGGCCTCCGGCTCGCCGTGGTCATCGTTCAGTGGCGGCAGCAATGGCCGCGCCAGGCCCTGCCGCCCTCGCGCACCGCCACCGCGGCCAGCGCGACGGCGACGGCCGGGTCGAGCCACCACCAGCCGAGGGAGGTGGCGGTCAGCCCCGCCAGCACCCCCGCGGCCAGCAGGGCGCACAGCATGTTCTGCGTGCCCTCGCCGGCGGTGGCCGCCGAGCCCAGGCGCGCGCCGAGCCGCCGCTTGGCCAGCCCGAGCAGCGGCATGCTGACCAGGCTGATCGTGGTGACGGCGATGCCCAGCGCCGTGGACGCCGGCCGCTGACCCTCGCGAAGGTCATAGGCCACGTGGGCCAGGAGATAGGGCGCGAGCACCCAGAAGCTGACCGCCACGGCCCGCTGCGCGCGCGACTCGGCGGTGGCCGAGTGGAGCCGGCGCCCGGTGAAGCGCCAGATGACGATGAGGCTCGCCAGTGCCTCGACCAGGGACGCCCAGCCCCAGCCGATGAGCGCCACCGAGTGGGCCGACAGCCCCGCCGCCAGGCCGAGGGAGCTCTCGGCGCCGAGCCAGACAAGCGTCGCGACCGACAGCCGCCTGGCCAGCCGCGCGTCGCGCAGGAACTGCGGCGCGGCCGAGGGACGCGCCCGCGTACCCGGATCTGGCACCATGGCCCCCGATCACCTGAAAGCCGATCCGACAGCACTGCGTAGTCTATCGGTTACACACAGTGCCCTGCCGTCGTCGGCGCGCGGCCATGGGCGGCCGGCGGGCCGTCCATGGAGGAGATCCCATTGCCCTTCACCCCCGCCCACGTCGCCGTGGTCATCCCGTTGATCGGCTCGCCGCGGGTGCGCAAGGTGCTCGATCCCTGGGCGCTCGGCGTGGGGGCGATGGTCCCCGACCTGCCGATGTTCCTGCCCTACCTGTCGAACTACAGCCGGTGGCACTCGCCGGCCGGGGTGGTCACCGACGACGTCGCCGCGGTCTTCGTCCTGCTGGCGCTGCTGCAGTTCGTCCTGCGCGACCCGCTGACCGCGCTGCTGCCCCCCCGTTTGGCCGCGCGCGTCGCCGCGCTGCCCGGACCGGCCTGGCGGCGCTTCCCCGCCATAGCGCTCGGCGCGGCGGCGGGCGCGGCCACGCACGTCCTGTGGGACTCCTTCACCCACGAGTGGGGAGCCGCGCTCTGGGGCTGGGCATGGATGACCGCGCCGGTGGTCGGCTGGCTGAACGGCGCCCAGGTGGCGCAGTACGCCTCCTCCGTGCTCGGCCTCGCGCTGACCGTCTGGTGGGTGCTGCGCTACCTGCGCGCCGCCCGCAACGCCCCCCGGCCCGAGGCCCCCGGCTTGGGGCCGGTCGGCGTGCGGCCGCGGCACACTGGGCGGGCGGGAGTCGAGGGACGGCCGGAGCTCACGGCGCGGGCGGAGGTCGAGGGACGGCCGGAGCTCACGGCGCGAGCGGAGGTCGAGGGACGGCCGGAGCTCACGGCGCGTGCGCGGTGGGGCGTGCTCACCGGCGCGGCCGGCGGCGCGTGCTGCGCGGCCGCCCTGTGGACCTTCGTCGACCCGCCGAACCCCCAGTACGGCTGGGCCGGCGTGCTCGCCAAGACGGGCGTCGGCCTGGTCGTGGGGCTGTGCGCGGTGCTGACCGTCTACGCCCTGCTGTGGCAGCTCGCGCGGGTCATACGCTTGACGCGTGCCTGAGCTCATCACCGTGGAGGACCCCGCCGACCCCCGGCTGGCCGACTATGTGCGCCTGCGCGACGTCGAGCTGCGCAAGAGCCTGGAGGCCGAGCGCGGCCTGTTCATGGCCGAGGGCGAGAAGGTCATCCGGCGGGCCGTCGCGGCCGGATACCCGGTCAGGTCGGTGCTCACCACCCCGAGGTGGCTCGCCGGGCTGGCCGACGTGCTGGGCGAGGCCCGCGTCTACCTGGTGTCGGAGGAGGTGATGGGCGGCATCGCCGGCTTCGCCGTGCACCGCGGGGCGCTCGCCTCCATGGCCCGCCTGGAGCTCCCCGCCGTGAGCGACCTGCTCGCCGGCCGGTTCACCGCCCCGGGCGACCCCCGCTTCACCCCCGCGCCGCCCCCCAGGCCCCCAGCCCCGACTCCATCGCCGCCCACCAGGCCTCCAGCCTCGACTCCGTCGCCGTTCACCGAGCCTCCGGCGCCGACTCCGTCGCCGTCCACCGGGCCCCCGACTCCGCCGCCCGCCTCGGGCACGGGCACGCAGCGGGAAGGCGGACTCCCGCGGCGGGTGCTCGTTCTTGAGGACCTGGTCGATCACGGCAACGTGGGCGCCATCTTCCGGTGCGCCGCCGCACTCGGCGTCGAGGCCGTCATCCTGTCGCCGCGCTGTGCCGACCCGCTGTACCGGCGCTCGGTGAAGGTCTCCATGGGCGCGGTGTTCGCCGTCCCGTACGCCCGCATGACCAACTGGCACGCCGGCCTCGCCGAGCTCCGCGAGGCGGGGTTCCGCACCCTGGCGCTCACCCCGGACCTTTCGGCCACGCCGCTGGAGGCCGCCGCCGTCGGCGGCCGGGTGGCGCTGCTCCTCGGCTCCGAGGGCGACGGCCTGTCCTCCCGCTGGCTGCGCGAGGCGGACGAGGCGGTGCGCATCCCCATGAGTCCCGCCGCGATGGACCTCGGCGTCGACTCCCTCAACGTGGTCGCCGCCGCCGCCATCGCCTGCCACGACCTCACCCGACTCCCGGCCGCTCTCACCTGACGGGCGGGGCGGACGGCGGCCCGTCCGCCCCGCCTTTCCATCCCGGACCGGGGTTAGGCGCGCCAGATCGACAGCGACGTGGCCCACTGGCCGCCGTTGTCCCAGGTCTGCGGGTCGTTGACGCCGAACAGCAGGCGGACGGGCAGCCCCTCGGTCCAGACCTGGCACCCCTGGAAGGCCGTCGCCTGCGCCGGCGCCCTGACCCAGCCCGCCGGGTTGTTGTTGAACCTCAGGATCTCGGAGTACTGGAAGAGGCCGGGGTACGGCCAGCCGCCCGGCGCGGTGGCCAGGTTCCCGTCCGGGCCGTAGTACGGCCCGAACACCCCGAACTGCGCGCGGTCCCCCAGGAGGGGGCGCACCACGAACGCGTCCCCGGGCAGCAGCACGTTGGGCGGGTCGGTCCCGGCGGGCAGGCTGCCGCCGCCGTTGCCGAGCACGTTGGTCTCCTGGTACCAGTCCGTCCGCTGGTTCTCCCGGCAGCGGGTCAGCGGGTCGGCCATGGCCTGGGCCGGAGGGGACGGGAGCGCCGCCAGGAAGGCGGCCCCCAGCACCGCCATGGTGAGCGCGGCGCGGATCGGCGGGAGCCGCCGGTGCCGGATCGTCACACTGGTCTCCTCTTCTCGATGTCCGCCCGGCGTCGTCACAGACCGGTGATCGTGACGGTTGAGTTGCCGCCGCACAGGAACTCGACGCTGGTGTAAGGGCTGGGCGGGGTCCAGATGTCGGCCGAGCCGGTGAAGCTCCCCTCCCAGTACGGCGGCACCCCGCCGGAGTAGAACCGCCATCGCACGAAGCCGCCGGACGGGACGGTGTAGCGGTAGCTCATCGGCCAGAACGGGTTGACGTACCAGTGGACCTGCGTCCACTGGCCCGCGTAGCAGAAGCTGCCGGCGAGCGCACGGGCCGGCGCGGTGGCCGCCGACGCCGGGCTCGCGGAGGCGACGGAGCCCGCGAACAGGACGGCCGCCGCGGCCAGCGCGCCGGCCGGGGCGAGCGTCCGCCCCCGTCGCGGCCCGCGGCGCGCCGCCCCTCGGCGTGCCGCGGCCGTCCTGACCTGTCCGAGCGGGATCCGGCGGATGAGTGGTCGCATGCGAACAACCCCTTTCTGAACCGACGTGAAGTGGCCGCGATCCGCGGTGCGGCCGAAGGGCCCGCGGTCTGTCCCGGGCGGGGCCTGCGGCACGGTCCCACCGCACCAGGTCGCGGCGAGGTGGGAAAAGGTGTCACGCAAACCCCGGACAAGTCCGGACAGCGACCTGGACGAAGTCTCCGGCGGCCGGTTGCGGACACAGCCGTCCCCTCGCCGGACGGTGCTTTCTAGACTGAGCCGCGCGTGCCGTAGCCGCCGGGAGGGCATGGTGTCGGACGGGCAGCCTTACCACCCCGATCCCGCGCGCGTGTTCGCCAAGCCCGACTTCGCGCGCGAGCTGACCCTCCTGCGAGAGCGCGCGGGGCTGACCGTCCGCGACGTGGCCCGCGCCATGAAGGTCCCCGACAGCACGGTCGGCGGGCACTTCTCCGGAGCCCACCTGCCCTCGCCGCGCCTGCTGGCCGACCTGCTCGCCGCGTGCGGTGAAGGCGATCCGGCGGCCGTCGAGCAGTGGCGGCAGGCGCTCGCCCGGGCGCGGCGGGCCCCGGGCAGACGCCCCGCGGGCGCTCCCGTCCCCTATCTCGGGCTGGCCGGGTTCCAGCCCGAGCACGCCGAGTGGTTCCACGGGCGCGACCGGCTCACCCGCCTGCTGCTCGACCGCCTGACAACCTTGCACCGGACCGGCGGCGGTCTGCTGGTCGTGCTGGGGCCCTCAGGCTCGGGGAAGTCCTCGCTGCTGCGTGCCGGCCTGATCCCCGCCGTGCGGCGGGGCCTGCTGGAGATCCCGGGTTCGGACGCCTGGCCGGTGCTTGTGACGACGCCGGGAGCCCGTCCGGCCGCACCGCCCGCGGGGAGCGGACCATGCGTGCTGGTGGTGGACCAGTTCGAGGAGGTCTTCACCGAATGCGCCGACGCGGCGGAGCGCCAGGCGTTCATCACCGCCCTCCGCCCCGGAGTGCCGGAGAGCCTGGTCCCGGGCGGCGGCCTGGTGGTGCTCGGACTGCGCGCCGACTTCGCCGCCGAGGCGCTGCGGCATCCGCCGCTGGCACGGGCCATGCAGGAGGCGCACGTCGTCGTCGAGCCGATGACCGAGTCCGAGGTGCGGCAGGCGATCACCGAGCCGGCGCGCCGAGCCGGCGTCGATGTCGAGGAAGGACTCGTCGAGCTGCTGCTCCGCGATCTGGCGCCCGCCCCGGCGGGAGGATCGCCCGGGGCGGCCCATGACGCGGGCGCGCTCCCGCTGCTGTCGCACGCGTTGTACGTCACCTGGGAGCGCGGCAGGCGCCGCAAGCTGACCGTCGCCGACTACCATGCCACCGGAGGAGTGCACGGCGCCGTCGCGCGAAGCGCGGAGGACGCCTACGACGGCCTCACCGAGGCGGAGCGCCGGCTGGCACGTGAGCTGTTCCTGCGCCTGGTCCGCATCGCCGATGACGGGGTCGACACCCGCCGGCCGATGCCCCTGAGTGAGCTGGAGCCCGGCCCCGGCGGACCGGCGGCCCGCGTGATGGACACCTTCGTGGCGCGGCGGCTGCTCACGGCGGACCACGACACCGTGCGCATCACGCATGAGGCGCTGCTGAAGGTCTGGCCGCGCCTGCGCGAGTGGATCGAGGCCGACCGCGCCGGGCTGGTCGTCGGCCAGCGCCTCGCCGACGCCGCCGAGCTGTGGCACCGGGAGGGCCGCGACCCGGCGGCGCTCTACGCGGGCACCCGGCTCGCCGCGGCCCGCGAGTGGGCGCAGGTGGAGCACCGCGGCGCGCCGTCTCCGCTCGTGGCCGGCTTCTTGGCCGCCTCCGCCCGGCGTGAACGGCGCCGCGTCCGCCGGCTGGTCCAGTCCGTCGTGGCGCTCTCGGTGCTGATCGCGGCCACCGGCGTCGCGGCCGTCGCCGCCGTGCGGGCCGAGCGGGCGGCCGGCAGGGAACGCGACGATGCCCTCTCGCAGAAGACCGCCCAGGAGGCGCTCGCGCTGCGCGCCACCAACCCGGCGCTGGCCGCGCAGCTCAGCCTGGCCGCCTACCGGCTCGCGCCCACCGTGGCGGCCAGAGGCGCCGTGCTCAGCGCCTTCACCACCCCTTACGCCACCCGGCTTACCGGCCACACCGACAGCGTCTACGCCGCGGCGTACCGGCCGGACGGACGGGTGCTGGCCACCGCGGGCGGCGACCGCGCCGTGCGGATGTGGGACGTCCGCGACCCGCACCGGCCCGTCCTCACCGCGACGCTGACCGGCCACACCGGGGAGGTCCTGTCCGCGGCGTTCAGCCCGGACGGGCGCACCCTGGTCACCGGCGGCGGCGACCACACGGCCCGTCTGTGGGAGGTGTCGGATCCGCGCGCGGTCCACCCGCTCGGCGTGCTGACCGGACACGGCGAGGGCATCCGCTCGGTGGCGTTCGCCCCGGACGGCCGCACCGTCGCAACCGCCTCCCTCGACCACACCGCGCGGTTGTGGAACGTGGCGGACCCGTGGCGTCCCACCGCTCTGGCCACGTTGAGCGCCCACACCGACGCGGTCTTCGGCGTCGCGTTCAGCCCGCGCGGCGGGCTGCTCGCCACGGCGGGCATCGACCGGACGGTCCGGGTGTGGAAGGTGTCAGACCCGCGCCGCCCCTCGCGGCTCGCGACCGTGACCGGGCGCGACGGCGTGCTGGCCGTGGCCTTCTCCCCGGACGGCCGCACGCTGGCCACCGCCGCCTTCGACGGGGTCGCCCGGCTGTGGGACCTCACCCGCCCGCGCGAGCCCCGGCCGCTCGGCGCCCTGACCGGCCACGAGTCGCTGCTGTACACGGTGGCCTTCAGCCCGGACGGCCGCACCGCCGCCACCGGAAGCGACGACGGCACCGTCCGGCTGTGGGAGGTGTCCGACCGGCGGCGGCCGGCGCCGCTCTCCGTGCTGACCGGGCACAGCCACGGGGTGCTGGGCGTCGCGTTCGACCCGATGGGACGGGTGGTGGCCAGTGCCAGCAAGGACAACACCGTCCGGCTGTGGGACCTGCACGGCCCGATCCTCGGCGGCCATCGTGCCGAGGTCGCCGCCGTCGCCTTCCCACCCGTTCCCGCCCCGCGGGTTTCCGTGGGCCCGGCCGGCGGAGGCCGGTTGCTGGCCACCGGAAGCTATGACACCACCGCTCGGCTGTGGGAGGTCTCCGACCCCTACGCCCCCATCCCGCTGTCCACGCTCGCCGGACACCGCGATGGCATCTACGCGATCGCCGCCGATCCACGCGGCCACACCCTCGCCACCGCCGGGTTCGACTTCACCGCGCGTCTCTGGGACATCGCCGACCGGCGCCGCCCGGCCGCGCTGCGCACGCTGGCCGGGCACACCGAGGCGGTCTACGCCGTGGCTTTCCGGCCGGACGGCCGGCTTGTCGCCACCGGAGGAGAGGACCGCGAGATCCGACTGTGGAACGCGTCCGACGGCCGCCCGGCCGGCCCCGCGTTCCCCCGGCAGGGCGGCGCCGTGGCGGCCGTGGCGTTCGGCCCCGGAGGCCGCGTCCTCGCCACCGGAGCCGCCGATCACACCGTGACCCTGTGGGACGTGCTCGTCCCCGGCCGCCCGGTCGTCCTGGCCATCCTGCGCGGGCACGGCAACGGCGTGGAGACGGTCGCGTTCAGCCCGGACGGGCGGCTCATCGCGTCCGGCGGCGCCGACCGCACGGTGCGCCTGTGGGAGGTGTCCGACCCGCGACGTCCCTTCTCCCTCGCCATGCTGACGGGGCACAGCGACAGCGTGGCGGCGGTCGCGTTCAGCCCGGACGGGCGGCTGCTGGCCACCGGCGGCAGGGACCGCACGGTGCGCCTGTGGGACGTGGGTGACCCGCGGCGCCCCGCCGAGCGAGCTGTCATCACCGGGGACGGCGGCGCGGTGACGTCGATCGCCTTCGCCCCGGACGGCGCGCTGCTCGCGATCGGCGGAGACGACGGCACGGCCCGGCTCGTCGATGTCCGTGTGGAACCGGTCGCCGCCCGGGTCTGCCGCATGGCCCACCCGCACATCACCCCGGCCGAGTGGCGGCAGTACTTCCCGAACGTCCCCTACACGCCGCCCTGCGGCTGACCCGGGGGCGGCCGGAGGGTAGGTGCGGGCCGTGGGGATCAGGACGCGGTGAGGTCCGGTCGCTGGATCCGGTGGACGCTGGGCGTCCGGCCACCCAGCCGCGGGGCAGGACGCCGATGTCGTTGACCAGGCCGCGCGGCTTCTCGTCCACCTCGAGCACCATCGTCTGCTAGACGGTTACGCCGATGAGATGCACCCCGCGGTCGGCGTGGCAATACGAGATCGAGCCTTGCTCGACGTCCAGGACGGTCCTGATGAGAATGCCGCTGTCGAGCCTGCGCAGATATTGGTTCACCACCACCCGTCGGCCGATCGGCCCGCGCTCTGGTGCGCTGGTCGAATGGGCACGGAAACGTGACCTCTCCGGCGGCGGGGAACGGCGCCGCCCGGCGGGGGCTACCGCGGGGTGCGCGCCGTCGCGAGAAGGTAGGCCGGCCAGCTTCCGTGGGCGCTGATGTCCTTCGCCGACTCGGTGGCGTACGCCTCGCACAGGAAGCCGAGGACGCGGCGGCCGTCGGCGAGGTCGACGGTGCCGAGCGTCAGCGGCGGCGCGGTGTCGGCGAGCAGCGTGCCGAGCGCCTGCGTGCCCAGCTCGTACAGTTCCACCTCGACCGCGACGCCCGCGCCGGGCCGGCGCACCAGGCCGGGACGCGCCGGCTCGCCGCCGTCCAGCGCGTAGAGCCGGTAGTGCGGCGCGGTCATGGCCGTGCCGAGGCCGGCGGCGCCGAGCGCGGCGAGCCGGCCGTGCAGCGGCTGCCCGAGCCGGTGCGCCCCGACGACGGCCAGCACTTCCCGTCCGCGATCATGGACGCCCGTCGCCGTCTCCGGGGCCTCGGTGGGTGAGGACGAGATGTCCGTCCCGGAGGCGGCGGGCCGTGCGCGGGAGGCGCCCGCGGTCGCGTCGCCGCGGGATGGCGTGGTGGCCTCGGCGGGCGACTGGAAGGCGTCGGCCAGGCCGGCGAGCAGGGCGTCCGCGCCGGCCGGGGCCAGCAGGCTGAGGCCGTGCGGGCGGCCCGCCGCCGTCATGCCGCCGGGCACCGCGACCGCCGCCAGGTCGAGCAGGTTGGCGAAGGTCGTGTAGTGCCCGAGGACGGTGTTGCGGTCGATCGGGCTCTCCAGCATCTCGGCGACGGTGAAGGTCGTCGGCACCGTCGGCAGGGCGAGCGCGTCCATCGCCGCCCACGCCCGCCGGGTCTTCGCGCGCAGCGCCCGCAGGCGGTACAGGCCCTCGAAGGCGTCGACCGCGCTGAGGCCGGCGCCGCCGCCGAGCACCTCGCGGGTGACCGGGTGCAGCTCGCCGGGGTGACGGGCGGCGAAGTCGCCCACCGCGGCGAGCCGTTCGGCGATCCACGGCCCCTGGTACAGCAGCCGTCCCGCGGCGAGGAACGGGTCGAGGTCGACCGGGACGATCCGGTGCCCGAGCCCGGCCAGCCGCTTCACCACCTCGGCGAACGCGGCCTCGGCGGCGTCGTCGCCGAAGAACGACAGGTGCTCGGGCACCCCGACGCGCATCGCGCCGACGGCGGGCGGCGCAGGGGAGGGGACGGGCAGCGGGCGCGACCACGGGTCGTCGGGCTCGGGACCCGCCATCACCGACAGCACCGCGAGCCCTTCGGCGGCCGACCGGGCGAAGACGCTCGGGCAGTCCAGCGACGCGCACGCCGGCACGACGCCCAGCGTGCTGACCAGACCCCGGCTCGGCTTGATCCCGGTGGTGCCGGTGAGGGCGGCCGGCACCCGGCCCGACCCGGCCGTGTCGGTGCCCACGGCGAAGGTCACCAGCCCGGCGCCCACCGCGACCGCGGAGCCCGAGCTGGACCCGCCGGAGATCAGGCCGGGCACCAGCGGCGACTCGCACGTGCCGTACGGGCTGCGGGCGCCGGACAACCCGGTGGCGAACTGGTCCAGGTTGGTCTTGCCGACCAGCAGCGCCCCGGCCGCGAGCAGCCGCTGGACCAGCGGCGCGCCGCGCTCGGGCACGTAGGCGTAGGCCGGGCAGGCCGCCGTGGTCGGCAGCCCGGCCACGTCCACGTTGTCCTTGACGGCGAAGGGGACCCCGTACAGCGGCGGGCGCGAGCCGGGGTCCGGCCAGCGGCGGGCCAGTTCGGCGGCGTCGCCGAGCAGGTCCGCCGCCGGCCGCAGGGTGATCCACACGTGGTCGTCGCCGCGGGCGGCGATGCGCCTGAGCACCTCCGCGGCCACGCCGGCCGGGGTGAGCGACCCGTCGCGGTACCCGCGGGCCAGGTGCGCGAGATCGAGCGAGATGGTCATCGGATCCCTCTGTCGTGGGCGCCGCCGGCCGCGTGCCGGCCGGCGGGTCGGCCGGGGGTCATGAGGCCGCGGGTACCTCGGCGGCCACGGGCTCGGCGGCGGGCGGGGCGGTCGCGGCGTCCTCGGCCCCGGCCGGGCGAAGGAAGGCGAAGGCCAGCAGCACCAGCCCGGCGAACAGGTAGCCCAGGGCGATCTGGCCGCCCGCGTTCCACGCGACCCGCTCGCCGTGGATCAGGCCGACGAACGACAGCGCCGCCCCGATGCCCGCGTACGCGGCGGCCCACAGGAACGAGCGGTCGATGATGAACGCGGCGATCGAGCCCAGCACCAGCCCGGCCAGCACCGCCCCGCCGCCGAGCAGGGCCGTGCCCTCGTAGACCGTGCCGCTCTGCGCGATGGCCGCGTACCCGACCTTCTGGGCGCTGGTGCCCGCCGCCGCCAGCGCGTTGTCCATGTAGCCCTGCGCCCAGGCGGCGATGTTCGGGATGATCGCCAGCACGACGGCGACGGCGTGCGCCCGCGGCACGGCCTGGAACGCCTGGGCGCCGATGAGCAGCCCGATGTACAGCAGGATGGGCACGATCGCCGGCGTCGGGAACACCGCGCCGAGCAGCGAGAACATGCCGAGGAAGCAGAAGGCCGCGATCACGACGCCGCTGGCCATCGAGTAGCCGCTGCGGCCGCCGGCCGACTTCCACCCCGGGTGGCCGATGTAGACCGCGGGCGGGAACGGCGAGCCGAGCATCGAGCCGACCACCGCGCCCGCGCCGTCGGCGAGCAGGACCGATCGCAGGTTGTAGGAGTCACCCGCGGCGGCGGCGCTCTCGACGTTGCTCATGCCCTCGGTGAAGTTGTAGATGCCGAGCGGGATCGCGGTGGCCAGCAGCGGCGACACCTCGCGCAGCCCGTCGAGCAGCCGGCCGAGGTTGAAGGAGGGCAGGCTGACCGCGATGTCGCCGGCGGCCCGGCCGACGTCGGCCGGGTTCATGTACCCACCGATCCAGGCGATGGCGGTGCCCGCGAGCAGCGCGGCCAGGCCGACCGGGATGCCGCCCGGCAGGCGCAGGTCGGTGAAGAAGCCGACCAGGATGATCACCAGCACCGGCAGCGCGATCCAGGCGGCCTCCCACATCTGCGCGGCGGGACGCATGGCGATGAAGGCGATCGAGATGCCCGCGAGAGTGCCGAGCATGGCCGCCCTCGGCGTGAACCGGCGGATGTAGGGGCCGACGAACGCGCCGATCACCACGATGAGGCCGATGATGAAGCACCACGCCAGCCCGGCGGCCCACGCCGTGAGGGGGTTCTTCGTCGTCAGGTAGGTGGGCAGCATGATCACGAAGACGACGATGAACATGTGCGGCACGCTCGGCCCGTACGGCATCGCGCAGACGTCGTCGCGGCCCTCGCGGCGGGCCAGCCGCCGGGCCAGGTAGGTGTAGTAGAGGTTGCCGATCAGGAGCTGGATGCCCATCGCCGGCAGGATGACCCCGAAGACCTGCGCGCCGGGCAGGTGCACGACGCCGAGGCACAGGCCGCTCAGCACCAGCACGTTCACCATGACGTTGAAGCCGAGACCGAAGAAGGCGTTGGTGTCCCCGCCGACCCACCAGGGCAGGCGCGGCGGGGCTGACAGGGGGGTGGTGGTCGTGGTCATCGTGCGCTCCGCGCTTCTAGTGCCTTGAGGTAGTGGCCGGAGGGGGCGACCCACCCGAAGATGCCGCCCTGTGCCGCGATCATGTCGAGTCCGTGGCGCTGGAACTCCGGGAAGTAGGAGCCCACGCAGTCCGACAGCACCAGGCACTCGTAGCCCCGGTCGTTGGCCTCCCTGACGGTGGTGTGCACGCACACCTCGGTCGTGACGCCGGTGACGACCAGGCTGCGAACGTCCATGTCGCGCAGGATCTCGTCCAGCCCGGTGGCGTAGAAGGCGCCTTTCCCGGGCTTGTCGATGACCAGCTCCCCCGCGATCGGGGCGAGCTCGTCGATGATGTCGTGGCCGCGTTCGCCGCGGACCAGGATGCGCCCGTACGGGCCGGGGTCGCCGATGCGCATCGAGGGCGCGCCGCGGCGCAGCTTGGCGGGCGGGCAGTCGGACAGGTCGGGCAGGTGCCCCTCGCGGGTGTGCACCACGGGCACGCCTGCGGACCGGGTGGCGGCGAGCACCTCGCGCAGCGGGGGGATGACGTCCTGGAGCAGGGTCACGTCGTTGCCCAGGCTCTCCCCGAAGCCGCCGGGCTCGACGAAGTCGCGCTGCATGTCGATGACCAGCAGGGCGGTGTGCGCGGGGTCGAAGCCGTAGGGATACGGCTGGGCCTCGACGAGAAGCGGATCGGACACGTTGGCCTCCGTTCCTCCGATTCCTCCCTTGTCGATTGTCGACAGGATTGTGTCGGGGGTTCTTCGGCCCGGTTACGCTTCTGTTAGCCGCTCTGCCCGGGTACGGGTCGCGGCCGTCTCGGGCCGGGGTTCGCCGGCCTTTCGCCGGGGTCTCCTCGAACGCCGGGTCCCCCGAACGCCGGTGACGGGAGCAGCGCCGGGTGGCGCCTGGAGCGGGTGGATCTCCACCGCTTTCCAGGTCAGCCGATGTAGGTGCGGGCTCCGTGCGCGGCGAGGGCCGCGACGACCGTCGCGGGGTCGCCCGAGGCGACCGCCTCGTACAGGCGCCGGTGGCGCACCACCCCCTCCGACGGCGTGCGCTGCTCGGCCTCCCTGCGCAGGTTGGCCGCCATGTACAGCTGCAGCTTGGACACCACCGGCTCGTACGCCAGCAGCAACTGGCGGTGGCCCGCCAGCGCCACCAGCGCGATGTGGAACCGCCGGTGCGCCTCGTTCTCGGCCAGGGCGTCCCCCGCCTCGACCGCCCCGCGCATGCCTTCGAGCGCCTCGGCCAGCCCCGACAGGTCGTGCGCCCCCGACGGGGGCAGCGCCGTCCACACCGCGTAGCGCTCCAGCACGTCGCGCAGCCCGAACAGCTCGTCGACGTCCTTGCCGGACAGCTCGGCCACCCGGACGCCGCGCCGGGGCAGGTGCTCGACCAGGCCCTGCTGCGCGAGCGAGCGCAGCGCCTCGCGCAGCGGCGCCCTGCTGGTGCCGAAGCGCTGGGTGAGCTGCTCCTCGATCAGTCGCTCGCCCGGGGCCAGCGCCCCGCTGAGTATCTCGTGACGCAGCCGCCGCATCGACAGCTCGACGAGGCTGGGGGAGTCGAGGACCCCGTCAGATTCCACCCGCACACCTCCCGGGGCCCATTGTCCGCGAGCCTCAGACGCCGTTCGCGCTCGCCCCGTCGAGAAGGACCCGGGCGCTGCTGTAACGGGCGGCGTCGCTCCTGTCGCCGAGGACCGCCCCGACCAGCGTGTGGCCGCCGCGCACCGAGGTGAACAGCAGGCAGTAGCCGGCCGGGCGCGTGTAGCCGGTCTTCAGCCCCTGCGCCTCGTCGGGCAGCAGGCGGTTGGTGTTGCGCCAGACGTGGGCGCGGTGCACGGCCGTCTTCCCGGTCGCGTACCGCGGGGTGCGGGCGATGGTGGCGATGACCGGGTCGGCCAGGACGGCGTTGGCCAGCCTCACCTGGTCCTGCGCGGTGGAGCGGTCGCCGCCGGGCTTGGGCAGCCCGTCGGCGTTCTTGTACACGGTGTCGCGCATGCCGAGCGTCTTGGCCGCGCGGTTCATCTTCGCCACGAAGTTTCTGACGCCCGGTCCGTAGCGCCGGGCGAGGGCGTTGGCGGCGTCCGCCCCGGACGGCAGCATCAGCGCGTACAGCATGTCGCGCACGGTCAGCCGCTCGCCGGCCCGCAGCCCGGCGTGGGTGGCGCCGTTCGCGGCGGCGTGCCTGACGTCGTCCTTGGACACCGTGACGAGGTCGTCCAGCGACGCCGAGCGGCGCACCACGTACGCGGTCATGACCTTGGTCAGGCTGGCCACGGGAACCCGGCGGGTCTGGCGCCTGGCGTACTCGACCGTTCCGGCGGTGACGTCGACCAGGTAGGCCTCCTTCGCCGTGACCGCCGCCGCGCCGGCCCGGCCGCTCGTGGGCAGCGCGGCGAGGGTCGCGCTCGTGGAGGGAGCGGCGGTCGTGGCGCTCACGGTTCCGGCGGCCGGGGCGGTCGTGGACATCGTCGCCCCGGCCGCCCTCGCGGGCGCCGTGAGGGCGGCCGGGGGGCGCGGCGCCGGGCCCGCGAGGGCCGGGCCGGCCGGGCCGGCCGTGATCAGGGCCGCTACCAGGATAGGGAGAACCGCCATGCGCATCCCGTTATGATCCCATGCCCACCAATCTGGGCATGCGCATTGACGCGAGATGCCCGGGCGGCGATCGTGGTACTTTCCGCCCGCGCGATCCCGGCCCCCGCACCGGCCCCGTCGCGACTGCAAGCGGACGGCAAGTAGGAGACAACCAGCCCCGCGTACACCTGAGGGTGAACGAAAGGGGCGGGGCATGAGAGCGGGGCGCAGCATGGAGCCGGTACGCCGTCTGGCGCCGATCATGGCAAGCGGCGTGGCGAGCGTCTTCAAGCTGCTGATCGCGACGCTGGCCTTCTGCGGGGCCTACTTCGGCGTGGCGGCCACCGGTGGGCCCGCCGTCCCGGCGCGGGCCGGCGAAACGGCCGCCGGCGAGCAGGTCAGGACCGTCACCCTGTCCGCCCAGGCCATGCCGGTCGAGATGGGCCGCGCGCCGAGGCCCGGCCTGGTGACGGTCGGCGCCGCGGAGTCCGGCGCGCCCTGCCCGCGCGCCTACCACGCGCAGAGCTTCCTGGCCGGCGGCGCCGGCCGTGCGGCCGCCTACGAGTGGAGCCTGCGGCGCTGGAACCCCGGCCGCCACGCGTGGAAGACCGTCAAGGTCTCCGCCGCCGGCCGGGTTCTGGGCGGGCCGCGCACCGTCGAGTGGCGTCCCCGCGTCGCCGGCGCCCCGGGCTGGTACCGCGTCGAGCTCGCGGTGACCGGCGGCCGGACGATCGCCGGCGAGAGGTTCAAGGTCACCTGCTGAGGGCAGGACCCCGGAGCCACGTGCCGGCCGGACCGGCGCGGCCCGGCCGGCACGCGGCAAGGACCGGCATGACCGCTCTGAGAAGCACAACGCCGCGGCCCCCCGCGCCGAGAACACGCAGCGTCCCGTGACGCCGGTGCCGCGGCACCCGCACGCCACGCCCAGATCACCGCCCGGTGCCCGGGCCGCGCCCGGATCACCGGCCCCGCCCTGCCTTCACCGGTGAAGGCAGGGCGGGTCAGACGGTTCCCAAGGCGGGGCGGGTCAGACGGTTCCCAGGCCCTTTCGCGCCGCCGTGACCCAGCGGGGGACGCCGACCCGTTCGGCCACCGCCAGCGCCTTCTCATAATGCCTGCGCGCGTCCTCCGGCTGCCCGAGGTGCATGGCGAGGTCGCCGAGCGTCTGCGCGACCGGCCACAGCGCCACGACGCCGGTGCCGACGCCCGCGATGCGGTCCGACAGCGGGCCGAGGGTCGAGTAGGCGTCCTGCATGCGGTCGCGGTCGCCGAGCAGCATCCCGGCCAGCGCCCGCCACGTCGTCGCCAGCTCGTACAGGAAGTCGGCGCGGACGGGGGGCCGGATGGCCGCGATCGCCCGCGCGTCCTTGGTGTGGCCCGCCGAGGCCAGCGCGACGGCGTAGGCGTCCAGCGTCCACTTGGCGCCGCGCCGGTGCGCCTCCTCCAGGGCCTCGACCATGTCGGCGGCCCTGCCGTCCACCAGGTGCAGGCAGAACGTCGTGATCAGCGGCAGGTCCTGGCGGCCCTCCAGCATGCCGGCGCGCGCCGTGAGCCGGGCGGCGTCGCGGTAGGCGCGCTCGGCGCCGGCGTAGTCGCCGGTGATCATCATGCGCATACCGGCGTACCAGGCGCCCACCGCCGACGGCGCCGGCAGGTCGTACCGCCTGGCCAGCCGCTCGGCCGAGCTCATCTGCGCGTCGGCCTCGGCGAAGTCGCCGCGCGCCGCCGCGCACTCCATCAGCACCAGGTGGGCCAGCGCCCGCACCGCGATCTGCCCGGACGCGGCGCCGACCTGCAGCAGCTCGCGGCCGATGGCCTCGCGCTCGTCGACCACCGTGATCACATACGACTGGCGCAGCCGGCCGCTCAGCGCGACGGCGAGCAGCGCCGGGTCGCCGCTCTGCCGGGCCAGCTCCTCGGCCTCCAGCGACGCCTCGTATCCGCGTCCGGTGGCCGAGCCCTCCAGCTCCAGCGCCAGGGTGGCCAGCAGGCTCGCGCGCAGCGACCGCTCGCTCGGCGGCAGCTCGATCAGCGCCCGCTCGGTGACGTCGACGATCTCCCACGCGGTGCGGGTGAGGTCGCGGGCGATGCCCTTGTAGGGGACGGCCACCGACGCGGCGATGCGCGCGGTCAGCTCCAGGTCGCCGAGCGGCAGGGCGGCGTCCATCGCCTCGCGGCGGCGGGCCCGTGCCGCCGTCATGTCGCCGCACAGCGCCAGCGCCTTGATCAGCCGGAGCTGGAGCGTCAGCCGCTCCTTGGGCGGCCCGCCCGTGGGGTGGGCGCGGTCGAACGCCGCGATGGCCCGCTCCCACAGCGTCGCGGCCTCCCGGTGGGCGAAGCGCCGCTCGGCCTGCTCGGCGGCCAGGCCCGCGTAGTGGACGGCCTTGGCCGCGGTCTCCACCGTGCCGGCGGCGTCGTAGTGGTGGGCGAGCGCCGCCACGTCCGACCGCGACCGGCTCTCGATGACCGAGGCGACGGCCGCGTGCAGGCGGGACCTGCGCAGCCGCGAGGCGTCGGAGTACAGCGTGTCGCGGACCAGGTCGTGGTCGAACCGCAGCATGCCCGGCCCCGGCTCGGTGACCAGGCCGGCCAGCAGCCCGGCCTCGACGGCGTCGACGACGGCGTCCTCGTCGCCGGAGATGTCGACCAGCACGTCGATGTCCACGTCCCGGCCGATCACCGCGGCCTGCAGCAGGATCTGCTGGGCCGTCACCGGAAGGCGGGCGATGCGGCGGCGCAGCACGTCGCGCACGCCGGAGGGCACCTCGGAGATGACCTCGGCGGCGGTGGCGCGGCCCCCGGTGGACTCGGAGTCCAGCAGCCGGACGGTCTCGCGGACGAAGAACGGGTTGCCGCCGGTGCGTTCGACGATCGTGCCCAGGGCCTCCTCGTCGACCTCGCGGACGCAGGTGGCGCGCACCAGTTCGGCCACGGCCTGCTGGTCGAGCCCTTCCAGGCCGACCCGCACCGGCCCGAGCCGGGCCAGGGCCGCCAGCACGTCGGACTGCTGGTCGTTGAGCTCGCCGTCGCGGCAGGTCACCACGAGCAGCACCCGGCCGGTGGCAAGCAGGCTGGGCAGCGCGCGCAGCATGGCGAGCGTCTGGTCGTCGGCCCAGTGCAGGTCTTCCAGGGTGAGCAGCACGGGCGCCTCGCGGGCGATGCCGGCGATGTAGCCGCCGACCGCGCGGTGCAGCCGGAAGCCGCCGGAGGCCTGGTCGTCCTCGTCGGCGGGGGCGGCGTCGTCCAGCAGCGGCGCGAGCAGCGGGCCGTACTCGCCGGCGCCGCGCACCGCGACCAGCGCGCGCAGGACCTCCACCCACGCCCAGCCCGGCGGGGTGGCGCTGCTGTCGGGGCAGCCTCCCGAGGCGGTGATCCAGCCCTGGCGGGCGAGCTCCTGGCCGAGCTGGCGCACCAGCGTGGTCTTGCCCGCGCCGGGGTCGCCGCCGACCACGGCGGCGGTGAAACGCCCGGACAGGGCGTGCGGCGCGGCGCCGGTCAGCCGGGCCAGCTCGGCGTCCCGGCCGACGAACGGCTCGGCGGGCAGCGGCGGGACGTCCGCGGCGGGGCTCTCGGCGCGCGGCGGCCAGGTGCCGCCGGGTTCGGCGAAACGCTGCTGCCGCTGCGGGACCGTCAGCTCCAGCCCTGGATCCTGGGACAGGATGTCGGACTCCATCTTGCGCAGCGCGGGGCCCGGGTCGATGCCGAGCTCGTCGGCCAGCATCGTGCGGGCCCGCCGCAGCGCGGCCAGCGCGTCGCCCTGCCTGCCACAGCGGTACAGGCCCAGGGCCAGCAGCCGCCAGCCCTCCTCGCGCAGCGGATGCTCGCCGGTCAGGGCCTCCAGGTCGGGCACGGTCTCGGCGTGCAGGCCCAGGCGCAGGCCCGCGTCGGCGTGGCGCTCGCGGGCCACCAGCCGCAGCTCGGCCAGCCGGTTGACCTCCGCCTCGGCCCACTGCTGCTCGGCGAAGTCGGAGTAAGGGGTGCCGCGCCACAGGCCGAGCGAGGTCTCAAGGCCCGAGCGCGCCGGCTCGGGATCGTCGTTGTCCAGGTACTTGCCGGCCGAGCGCACCATCGACTCGAAGCGGAGCGCGTCGACCTGGTCGGGCGCGGTGCGAAGCGCGTACCCCGAGGCGACGGTGACCAGCAGGCGGTTGGGGCCGCCGCGCGGCCGGCCGGGCTCGAGGACGCGGCGCAGCCGCGAGATGTAGACCTGCAGCCCCGACTGGGCGCCCTTGGCGGCCTCGTCGCTCCACAGGTCGAACAGCAGTGTGTCGACCGGCACCACCTGGCCGCGCGCGACCAGTAATCGCGCCAGCACGGCGCGTTGCCGAAGCCCGCCGAGGTCGACCTCACCGTCGCCGTCGTCGTACGCCTCGACCGGCCCAAGAACGCGGAACGTCACCATGTCAGCCGCCACGCTATGCGGGCCCGTCGAGCGCGCACAAGCTATTCGTCAAGGCCCGCCTTCCTTCTCTCGCCGCGCCGTCGCGGATGCCTCGGGCGGCCCACGGGTGTGACGAGGCTACAGGACGGGGAACGCACGGCGACAACGACGTGGCAGGGGGTATCGGCCCGCACTTCGGCCCGGCGGCGCCGCGCGTCCGCGCCCGGGTTCAGGCGTGGGACGCGGGCTCGGGCGAGCGGTCGTTACCAGCCGATCTGCGCCGCAGCAGCGACCACGCGCCGAGCGCGAGGCCGCCCCAGGGGATCTCGATGGTGTAGGTCCAGAAGCCGAACAGGATCGCCGCCGCGGTCGCCGGGCCGGGCTGCTGGCCGAAGGCGATCAGCAGCGCCGCCGTGCCGCCCTCCATGATGCCCGCGCCGCTCGGCGTGACCAGGGCGCTGGTGAGCACCCGGCTGACCGCGAAGACCGCGACGGTCTCGGCCGGTCCGGGGTAGGCGCCGGTGGCCACCGCGCAGGCCGCCATCATCAGGCACTGCATCACCAGGAAGCCCACCATGCCGAGGGAGAGCCCGGGCCAGCGCCGGTGCACGATGCCGGCCGTGTCGGCGCGCAGGCGGTGGACGGCGTCCGCGGCGTAGTGCTCGGCCGGGCGCAGCCTGCGGGGCAGGACGCGCATCGCGCCGTCGGCGGCGCGGCCGAGCAGGTCGGCGGCCCGCTCCCAGTAGAGGGCGGCGGCCACCACGGCGACCAGCACGAGGATCGACAGCGCGCCGCCCCAGGCCGCGCTGGTGACCCGGGGGTCGGGGATGCGCCCGGCGACGAGCAGGGCGATGATGCCGGCGGCCGGCAGGATGAACCGGAACAGGGTGTTCCAGATGCCGGTGACCAGCGTGTAGACCACGACGGGACGGGTGGCGAAGCCCCAGCCCTTGGTCATCCCGAAGGTCAGCGCCACGCCGGCCGCCCCGCCGAACGGCAGCAGGTTGCTGACCGCGCTGCCCGCGGCGTTCAGCGTGAGCGCCTGCAGGTGGGTGAGGCCGGGCAGGCCCGAGGTCATCACGAAGGTGTAGGCGTACAGGCTGAGCAGCCACAGCACGGTCATCAGCAGGATCATCGGCCAGCTCAGGGCCGCGAACCGCGCCCCGATCTCGCTCCAGCTCACCTGCGCGCCGGTGAGCGCGTGCACGATCTGCGGCAGGAACACCACGAGCAGGACCGCCAGGGCCAGGGAGGCCACCGAAAGGCCGGCCTGCACCCATCTGTTCCTCATCAGTGCTCTCCATGTCCGTTCACGGGCCGCCCGTCGCGGCCCCCGCCGATGCGCGATCCCAGTCTGCCGGGCCGTCGCGGCGCCCATCTCCTCCGCAAGGACGAGATGGCCCCTGGCCGCCCCCTAGCCCGCCTCCCCGGCGGCCTCCTCCACGGCCCGCGCCGCCGCCCCGGCCTCCGGCAGGTCGTCGAAGGGATGCGTGCGCCGGGTGCCCGGCGGCAGGTCGCGGCGGACGTACCACTCGGTGCCGAAGATCAGGCGGTACAGCGGGCCGGGGATCCGCAGCATGACCGCCAGCGTGCGGTCGCTCCCGCCTCCGCTCGCCTGGCTGGCGTGGGCCGCCATGCTGGCCCGTTTGACCCTGGCGAACCTGCGCACGTTGACCCGGTGGGTGATCGCCTCGCCGGGGGAGTAGGCCCGCTCGAAGGAGCGCACGTCGAACTCCGGCGGGAAGCGGTAGAAGCGCTGGGCGAGCCGCAGGCCCCGCAGCAGCGGGTCGCGGTTGACGGTGGCCTCGAGGAGGATCGGGGTGCCGGCGATGCCGGCCGCGCGCTGCCCCACCCGGTACACCTGCACGTGGTCGGGGTGGCCGTACCCTCCGGCCGGGTCGTAGATGGTCAGCAGGTCGGCGCCCTCCTCCCGCAGGACGGCCGCGAGCCGCTGGGCGGCCTCCTCGATGTCGGCGTCGATGAAGGCGTTCTCCGGCCGGTCGTCGCCGACGCCGCCGCCCTCGCCGAGGCCGGAGTCGCCGTAGCCGAGCAGCACCACGCGGGCCACCCCGAGCACGGCGGCCGAGGCGTACAGCTCGGCGGTGCGCGCCTCGGCCAGCTCGTCGCCGTGGGGCAGGTCGGCCAGGCCGCGCTCGCCGGCGGTCGCCACGACGAGGACGACCCGATGGCCCTCGGCCGCCAGCATCGCCATGGTCCCGGCGGTCAGCAGCGCCTCGTCATCGGGATGGGCGTGGAAGAACACCGCGGTACGTGCCACGCCGCCATGATTCCACGGCGCCGCCGCCGAGCTCTCCGCCGCCTCCCACGCGGTGCCTCCAGAAGCCCTCCGCAACGCTTCAAGAACCAGCCGCCCCCGGCTCGCGCCCCCGGCTCGCGCGTTTGATGCCGGTGGCGGCCTCTGCCAGTCTGGCGGGGTGCGGATCCTTCACGTGAGTGACTGCTACCTGCCCCGGCTCGGCGGCATCGAGGTACAGGTGGCCGACCTGGTGCGGTCGCAGGCCGAGGCCGGACACGACGTCGAGGTCGCCACGGCGACCCCGGGCGAGCGCCTGCCCGGCGTCCACCGCATCGTGGCGCCGATGCCCTTCGACCTGCCCGTCCATCCCCGCGGCGGGGTGCACCTGCTGCGCCTGATGGCCGCCCGCCGCCCCGAGGTCGTGCACGTCCACACCGGCGCGGCCTCGCCGTTCGCGTGGATGGGGGTGCGCGCGGCCGTCCGCGCCGGGCTGCCGGTCGTGGTCACCGTGCACAGCATGTGGGACCCGGTGACGCGCACGATGTACCGCGGCCTGGACTCGCTGTTCGGCTGGACGTCGTGGAGCATCGTGGGCACCACGGTCAGCCACGCCGCCGCCCGCCCGATCCGCGCCGTCACCGCCGGGCGGGTCCCGGTCGACGTGGTCTCCAACGGCCTCGACGTCTCCACCTGGCGGCCGGAGGGGGAGGCGCCGCCGATGGAGGGCGACGAGGTGCACGTCGTGGCGGTGGGCCGGCTGGCTCCGCGCAAGCAGCCGGTGCGCCTGCTCAAGCTGCTGCTGGAGGCCAGGCGGCGGGTGCCGGCGGAGATCCCGATGCGGGCGACCCTCGTGGGCGACGGCCCCGCGCGCGGGTCGATGGAGCGGTTCCTGCGGTCCCACGGCATGCAGGGCTGGGTGTCGCTGCCGGGCCGTTACTCGCGCGAGCGCATTCGCGAGCTGCTGGCCTCGGCGGACGTGTTCGTGGCGCCGGCGCCACGGGAGTCGTTCGGCATCGCGGCCCTGGAGGCGCGGGCGGCCGGCGTGCCGGTGGTCGCGCGGGCGCAGAGCGGCGTGGCCGACTTCGTGCGTCCCGGCAAGGAGGGTCTGCTCGGACGGTCCTTCGACGAGCTGGTCCGCGCGGTGGCGCGCCTCGCACGCGACCGCGAACTGCGCGAGCAGATCGCCCGGCACAACAGAGAGACCGAACTCACGCGCTGCACATGGCCGGCGGTCCTCGAAGGCTTCGAACACTGCTATGCCTCGGCGAAGTCCGCCGTGGAAATGCGTGGGCCGGAAGAATCCGGTGGGAAAGGTTTTAGCGGGCGTTAGAAGGGAAGGACGCGGCCGGAAGGGCTGCGGAGGTCCAGAGGGCTCGGACGGCGCGTGGGCTTCGGCCGGGGTGTGATGAGAATCCGTTTCATGTCCTTCTCCTTCGGTACGGGCTCACACTTCCCTCGTCACTCGTCGGCGGGCAGGTCCGTTGCCTCAGTGGTGACTCCGCGGTCGGGGCGAGGTGCGTGGGACCCGACCTCACCTCCTGTTTACCCGCTATTGGGCTGCCGCAGACGCTTTCGACCCCAGTTTCTCCGATCTTGATGTGCCGCGTAACCCCTAGCTCTCCCCAGCAGGGCCGATTACGGCCCTTTCGCAGGCTCCTGCGAAGACGCATGTTCATGTGGACGTATTCAAATCCTAAAAACGCGATGTTTCCAGCGATTATCGAACGTGTTGCGGGTGCCCGCCCCGCGATGGCCGGTGCGGGCCCGCGTATTCGCCGCCGTGAGCCCTCCGGGACCGTCCGTGAAGGGCGCGGCGTCGGTGAACGGCCGGGGTGATCCGCCCGCGATGGATTCCCCGAAGGCGCCGGTACGGGCGCGACCGCGCGCGGCGGCCGCCGCGGGCTCGGCGGCTCAGTGGACGGCGTTCCACACGGTGATGGCGGTGCGCCATGCGAGCAGGGTCATCTCGAGTCCGAGGCGCAGCCATTCGCGGCGTTCGCGGCCGGCCCACCGGGTGCGGTGCTTCTTTCGCCTGTCGGCCATCTGGCCCCCTTTCCATGCCGGTCTCCGGGGGCGGGGAGCGGGGCGCGCGCCCTCGTCGCCCGCCGTGTCCGGGCGTCCGCGCGGGTGCCGTGAACTTCTGTCCGGGGACCGGGGGGCTGGTCGGCGGGCCGTTCGGGATGCAACCATGCCGGGCGCGTCAATAGGCGTTCCGCGTGCGCCCGCAGTGCCGGACGGCGCGAGGCGCTCACCCGGGTGAAGCTGTTCTCCCACGTCAGGCGCACGCGCGGTTATTGACATGATCGTACCCGTCGGTAACGACCTTGAACCTCCCGGCGGGCCCGCCGTTTCCGGGCGTGTCGCGGCGGGGCCGTGCCGCCCCGGGGCCGGGGTCAGCGGTGGCGCAGGATGAAGTCGTCCTCCTCGTCGCCGGCGCCGACGCTGCCGACCGCCCACAGGCCGCTGGCGCCCGGGACGCGGGCGATGCCGGTCCTGCGGACGTCGTCGGACTCCTCGTACTGCTGGCCCTCCCGGTGCTCGCGCACCAGCGGGCCGTACGACCGCGACCACCCCGTCCCGTCGAAGTGGAGGAACAGCGCCTGGCCCGAGTGGTCGGCGTCGACGCCGCTGATCCACACATCGCCGGGACCGAAGCCCGTGACGCCGTCGAGCGCGCCGCGCGGCACCGGCACCTCGACGCGCCGCCACGTGAGGCCGTCCCAGTGCAGGACCAGCGGGGTCTGCGGCGTCCGCGGGCCGCCGCCGGGGGCCGTCACGCCGCCCACCGCCCACACGCCGTCCGGACCGGCCGTCCACACCCCGCGCAGCACCCCGCCGGGGATCGCCGGGGTGCGGGCCCGCTGCCACGACTGGATCGCCGTGCCCGAGACGGCGCTGCCGTGCCAGATCATCGGACCGCCCTGCGCGTCCGGCGCCGCGGCGTCGTTGCCGACCGCCCACACGTGGCCGGTCGTGGCGGTCACGGCCGTGAAGTACCCGTCGGCGCGCAGGGCGTTGCGGAAGCCCCGCCCGGTCCACTCGGTGATCACGCCCTGTGTGGTGTTGCGGCCGGCCAGCCACGCGTGGCCGCCGTGCGCGGCGACGTCGGACAGGACGTACTCCTCGGCCACGCCATAGGGATGCCGCGGCGTCCAGCGCGTGCCGTCCCAGTGGGCCGCGTACGGGCTGTCACCGGCGCCGACGATCCACACGTCGCGGGCGCCCGCCGCGCTCACCCCGAGCAGGCGCCCGGCGTCGCCGGCCCCCTCCGGCGTCTCGGTCCAGCGCGTGCCGTCCCAGTGCTGCAGGGCGGGGCGGCCCTCGCTGTCCTCGGCGCCGTCCTTGTACCCGACGGCCCAGGCGTCGCGCGGGCCGCTCGCCGCGACGTCGAGCAGCGCGGCGGCGCCGCCGAGGCGGGCGCCGGCGAAGAGTTTCCAGTGCGGCGAGGCGGCCGTCCTGCCCGTCGCGGCGGGGCTCGGGCCGGTCGTCGCGGCCCCCCCGGGGGAGCCGGCGCCCGTGGCGGCGGACGTGGCCGCGCGCGCGGGCGGCGCGCCGCCCTGGT
>NZ_JBEXGT010000048.1:0-78998 GCF_040607475.1 Sphaerisporangium sp. NPDC005288
CCCGCCCCCGCGCCGTGCGCGGGCCGCGGGCCGGCGGCCCCGCCGGAGAGAGAAGCACATGAACCACACCCCCATCGACCCCGCCACCGGAGCGCCGCTGGCCACGGTGCCCGACAGCTCCCCCGAGCAGGTGGCGGGCGCCGTGCGCGCGGCGCGGGAGGCCTACCAGCAGTGGTCGCAGGCGACGCCCGCGGAGCGCTCGCGGGTTCTGCTGCGCCTGGCCGACCTGGTGGAGTCCGACGCCGAGGAGCTGACGCGGCTGGAGGTGGCGCAGACCGGCAAGCCCGCCGCCGTCTTCCGGGACGGCGAGCTGCCGTTCGCGGTGGACAACCTGCGCTTCTTCGCCGGCGCGGCCAGGTCGCTGGACGGGACGGGCGCGGGCGTGCTGAGCGCCGGCTACACCTCGGTGCTGGTGCGCCGCCCGGTCGGCGTGGTCGCCTCCATCGCGCCGTGGAACTTCCCGCTGGTGATGGCGGTGTGGAAGATCGGCCCCGCGCTGGCCGCGGGCAACGGGGTGGTGATCAAGCCGGCGCCGCAGACCCCTGGCACGACTCTGCGCCTGGTGGAGCTGGCCGCCAAGGCCGGCCTCCCGGACGGGCTGCTGCGGGCCGTCACCGGCGACGCCGAGGTGGGAGAGGCCCTGACCGGCGACCCGGGCGTGGACATGATCAGCGTGACGGGTTCGACGGCGACCGGCCGCTCGGTCATGCGGGCCGCGGCCGGCGATCCGGCGGGCGGGCGCTCCGGCCTCAAGCGGGTGCACCTGGAGCTCGGCGGCAAGGCGCCGGCGCTGGTGTTCGGCGACGCCGACCTGGCCGAGATGGCGAGGGGCGTCGCCATGGGCGCCACCTACAACACCGGGCAGGACTGCACGGCGGCGACGCGCGTCTACGTGGAGCGTGAGGTCCACGACCAGGCGGTCGAGGCGCTGCGCGAGACCCTGGCCGCGATCGTCGCCGGCGACCCGTGGGACCCCTCGACCGACATCGGGCCGCTGATCTCGGCGGGGCACCGCGAACGCGTGCACGGGTTCGTCCGGCGGGCCGTGGCGGGCGGGGCGCGCGTGGTGACCGGCGGCACGGTGCCGGAGGGCCGGGGGTTCTTCTACCCGCCCACGCTGATCACCGGAGCCGCCCAGGACAGCGAGGTCGTCCAGGGGGAGATATTCGGTCCGGTGGTCGTCGTGCTGCCGTTCTCCGGAGAGGACCAGGCCGTGCGGCTGGCCAACGACACCCCCTACGGCCTGGCGTCCTCGGTGTGGTCGCGTGACGTGGCGAGGGCCCTTCGGGTGTCGCACCGGTTGGATGTGGGTGTCACCTGGGTGAACGATCATCTTCCGATCGCCTCGGAGGCGCCGCACGGCGGGGTGAAGGGCAGCGGCTTCGGCAAGGACATGAGCCAGGAAGCGGTGCAGGAGTACTCCGTCACGAGGCACCTCATGATCAAACACGCGCCGTCCGAGACCCGTGAGGGCTTCCGTCCCGCATAGTTACGGAAGCGAGTCGACGGTTTTATCCCTAGAAGTACCAGTTTGAGTTGATTGTCCATACATGTTCTGTTGGCCGATCTGGTAGGGGTGTGCTGCAATTACCATCGCCTGATGGATGTCTCGGACGTCTCATGCGCCTCGCGCGTGACGTACCCCCCTGCACGCCAGGCTCGGTGAGAGGTTGCGAAATCAGTGAGGAACCCAGAACCCCGGGGCAACCCGGGGCGAAATGACCGTGTGGAGCGGTCCGAGCCGGCCATGACGGGCACTCCGAAGACAGGCAGCCGTCTGAGGCTGAAGAACTGGCGTGTGCGGTCCCGCCTGATCGCCCTCATCATCGTCCCGACGATCGTCGGCGTCATCCTCGGCGCGGTGCAGCTCACCAACGCCGTCGGAAACTCCGCCGAGTACAGCCGCCTCAGCGAGGTGGCCGCGCTCGTGCAGAAGATCGACGTCCTGGTGCACGAGGTCGACCGCGAGCGCGACCTCACCGCCTGGTACCTCGCCGAGGGACGCCGCCAGGCGCGCCTGAAGAAGGTGCGCGCCCAGCAGGCCGTCGTGGACCGCGCCAGAGAGCCCGTGCTCGCCGCGGTGTCGGCGCTGGACGACACCCACACCGCCCGTGTCCGCGCCGAGGCCGCGCAGATCCGCAGATGGCTGGAAGGCCTGCCGGGCCTGCGCACCCGTATCGCCGCCGGCGTGCCCTCGCGAGCGGCGCTCGGCATCTACTCCAGCCTCATCAACGTCCTCACCTCCATGCAGGGCGAACTGGGCGCCTCCGGCAAGGACCAGCGCCTGTTCGGTGACACCATCGCCCTCGGCGCGCTGAGCCGCGCCAAGGAAGAGGTCTCGCGCCAGCGCGGCCTGATGACGGTCGGGCTCACCACCCTCGGCACCCTGGGCGGCGGCTTCGACTACGACGACTTCGTCGACTTCCCCGGCTCCTGGAGCCGTCAACAGAGCGAGACCGCGACGTTCCTGTCCGAGGCCCAGCCCGCCGACGTCAAGTTCTACAACGACACCGTCCGCGGGCAGCAGATCGACAAGGCCGACTGGATGCGCGCCCTGGCGCTGGCGCAGCTGCGCCAGTTCAAGGAGATCCAGGACCTCGACCCGATCCGCCGCGACGACACCACCATCTGGTACACCTCCACCAGCGCCGTCGCCGACCGCATGCGCAAGGTCGAGGAGCGGCTGGTGGACTCGGTCGTCCAGCAGAGCCAGGCGCTCCAGCAGGAGGCCGGGCGGCAGGCGTTCATCTCCGGCGCCGTCATCATCCTCCTGCTGCTGCTGGTCCTCATCATCACCGCCGTGGTCGCCAGCTCGCTGACCCGCCCGCTGCGCCGCCTGCGCGCCGAGGCTTTGGAGATCGCCGGCAGCCGCCTCCCGCAGACCGTCCAGCGGCTGCGCGAGAGCGGCGACACCGCCCCGGCCGCCGACGTCGTGCCCATCGGCGTCAACTCCAGGGACGAGATGGGAGAGGTCGCCCGGGCCTTCGACGAGGTCCACCGCGAGGCGATCCGGCTGGCGGGCGACGAGGCCCGCCTGCGCAGCAACGTCAACGCCATGTTCGTCAACCTCTCCCGGCGCAGCCAGACCCTCGTCGAGCGCCAGCTCAGTCTCATCGAGGGCCTGGAGCAGGGCGAGGAGGACGAGACCCGGCTCGGCAACCTGTTCAAGCTGGACCACCTGGCCACCCGTATGCGGCGCAACAGCGAGAACCTGCTGGTCCTCGCCGGTCAGGAGACCGCGCGCAAGTGGAGCGACCCGGTGCCGCTGGTCGACGTCTGCCGCGCCTCGCTGTCGGAGGTGGAGGGCTACGAGCGCGTCGACGTGCGCGTCCAGTCGGCCACCGCGGTCACCGGCCAGGCCGTCAACGACGTCGTCCACCTGATCGCCGAGCTGGTCGAGAACGCCGTCTCCTTCTCCCCGCGCGACACCAAGGTCGTCATCACCAGCAACCGCGTCGACGGCGGCGGGGTGATGGTGTCGGTCAGCGACACCGGCATCGGCATGACCGCCGAGGAGGCCGCCGAGGCCAACTGGCGCCTTGCCAACCCGCCGGTCGTGGACGTCTCGGTGTCGCGCCGCATGGGCCTGTTCGTGGTCGGCCGCCTCGCGCTGCGCCACAACATCAAGGTGCAGCTGCGCCAGCAGGATGGCGGCGGGCTCACCGCGATGGTGATGATCCCCGAGTCGCTCCTGTCGGTCCCCGGCGGGCCGCGGATCCCCGGCGCGCCCGCCGAGACCGTCGCCGGCCAGTTCGGCGCCACGACGCAGGCCGCCTCGTTCGGCGCGGGAGGCTTCCCGGCCCCGGCCGGCTTCGAGACACCCGCCTCGCGCGGGATGCGCGCGCCGGTCTTCGGAGCCGACGACCCCGGGGTGGCCGCGGCCCCCGGTCCGCAGAAGCGCGGGCCGTTCGAGCGCGGGCCGTTCGAGCGCGACCCCTTCGAGCGTCCCCCGCTGCCCACGCGCGACCCGTTCGAGCGCCCGCCGGCGGGGCAGGGCAGCGCGTTCGCCGCCACGCCGTCGCCCGGCGACCGCGGGCCGTTCGACCGGGACCCGGCCTCCATGGACGACCTGTTCGACCGCTACTTCGACCCCAACCCGCCGATCGACACCCCCTGGCCGGCCGACGTGCCGGCTCCCGGCACCACCGGCGAGGGCGCGGCCCCCTGGTCGTCGGACCTGGCCGACCAGGACACCGCCTCATGGCCGGCCGTCCCCTCAGGGCCCGGCGGGATGACCGGGCCGCTGACCGGAGGCGGGCCGGTGACCGGCGGTCCCGGCGGCCCCGTCACGGGCGGCTCCGTCACGGGCGGCCCGGCCGGTCCGGTGACCGGCGGGGCGGCCGAGGCCCCGAGGCGCGGCTTCGGGGCGATCCCCGACGACCACACCGGCCCGCTGCCGGTGGTCCACACCTCGGCCCTCGACGACGGGCCGGAGGAGTTCCTGCCGATCTTCGCGGCGGTCGAGTCCGACTGGTTCCGCCGCACCGACCTGGAGCCGGCCCCGCGCGAGAGCGCGCCCGGACTCCCGCAGGAGCCGGCGCTCCCGGTGGAGCGCGAGGCCGAGCAGGCCGTCGTCGTGCAGCCGGCCGAGGGCAGAGGCTGGTCCTCGCCCGCCGACGCCGGCTGGCAGGCCGCCCGGGCGGCCAGCGATCCCTCTCTGGGAGGCGTCACCCCCTCCGGGCTCCCCAAGAGGGTGCCCAAGGCGAACCTGGTGCCGGGGTCGGCCGACCCCGGGCCCTCGGTCTTCACCCCGCAGCCCTCGCTGTCGCCCGACCGGGTGCGCAGCCGCCTGTCGAGCTTCCAGCAGGGCGTGCGGAAGGGGCGGGCCGTCGCCCGCGGCGAGAGCGAGCAGAACGACGACTTTGCCCCCAACTGGAACGTTGACCGCAACAAGGAGGACTCGTGAGGGAGCTGAGCCAGGCCGCCCGTGGAGTCAACTGGCTTATCACAGACTTTGTGAACAATGTCCCCGGTGTGGCGCACACGGTGGTCGTGTCGGCCGACGGGTTGCCGCTGGCCTACTCGGAGGGGTTCCCCAAGGACCGGGCCGACCAGCTCGCGGCGGTGGCCGCGGGTCTGATCAGCCTGACCCAGGGCGCCTCCCGGGTGTTCGAGGGCGGCGCGGTCACCCAGACCGTGGTGGAGATGCAGCGGGGCCTGCTGCTGATCATGTCGATCAGCGACGGGTCCTGCCTGGCCGTGCTGGCGGCGGCCGACTGCGACATGGGCCTGGTCGCTTATCAGATGACGTTGCTGGTGGAGCGTGCCGGTCAGGTGCTGACCCCGGCCGTGCGTGCCGAGCTGCAGGCGTCTCAACCCAGGTGAGGGGCCGATGACAGGAGGACGCTGTGGCACGCCGCGGCTGGACAGATGACGGCGATCCGCTGAGCGGCGGATCGCCGTACCCGCCCATCGAGGACGTCCGCCGGTTCTCCGGCGCGGCGGCCCCGCTTCCCAACCCCGAACCGGTGGAACGCAGTTCCCTGGTCCGGCCGTACGCGGTGACCGGGGGCCGTACCGCCCCCCGGACCTCGCTCGCCATGGAGGCGCTCGTCTCCTCCTCCACATCGTCACATCAAGATCTGTCGACTCTCACTCCGGAGAAGCAGGCGATCAGTACGCTGTGCCGTCAGGTGCGGTCGGTCGCCGAGATCGCCGCGATGCTGCGCATGCCCCTCGGCGTGGCCCGCGTCGTGATCGCCGACATGGCGGCAGAGGGCCTGGTCCAGGTGCACCACCCGCAGCTGGAGACGGGTAAGCCGGACCTCAACTTGCTTGAAAGGGTTCTCAGTGGACTTCGCAGGCTCTAGCCGCGGCCCGGCGCTGACGTCGACGAAGATCGTCGTCGCGGGCGGGTTCGGTGTCGGCAAGACGACCTTCGTCGGGGCGGTGTCGGAGATCGTGCCCCTCACCACCGAGGCCGTGATGACCGACGCCAGCGCGGGCATCGACGACCTGGGGCTGACGCCGCACAAGACCACGACGACCGTCGCCATGGACTTCGGGCGCGTCTCCCTGGACCAGGACCTCATTCTGTACCTGTTCGGCACGCCGGGGCAGCACCGGTTCTGGTTCATGTGGGACGACCTGGTGCGCGGCGCCATCGGCGCCGTCGTGCTTGTCGACACCCGCCGTCTGGCCGACTGCTTCCCGGCGATCGACTACTTCGAAGAGGCCGGCCTGCCGTTCGTGGTGGGCGTCAACGGCTGGGACGGGCACTACCCGCACGCCGACGAGGAGGTGCGCGAGGCGCTCACGCTCGCCCCGCACATCCCCATGGTGCGCACCGACGCCCGCTCACGCGACTCGGTCAAGGGCACCCTCATCGCGCTGGTGGAGCACGCCCTGACGATGCGGGTGGCCGTTCCCGGCTGGGGAGGCCGCTGAACCGGCCGGGCCGCCCGGGCGCGCCCCGGCCGCGCCGCCGTCACGGCGGTGGCGCGTCCTGTACGGGCGATCGTCGCACCGGCCGGCGGAACGTGAGAAGGGGGACGCGGTCCCGGTGAGCCGGGCCGCGTCCCCCTTCCATGTGCGCCTCTAGGCGTCCGCGGGCCGGCCCCCGGCCCCCATGGCGTGGTCCTTGCCGCGCACCAGCCGCCCGACCTCGGCGCGCAGGTGCACGAACGCCGGAAGCTCCCGGGTCGCGATCTGGTCGCGCGGGAACGGCAGGTCCACGCTCAGCTCGCCGGCCACCCGCGCCGGCGACTTGCCGAGCACGACGACGCGGTCCCCGACGTACACGCTCTCGTCGATGTCGTGGGTGATCAGCAGGATGGTCATGCGGTGGTCCTCGCGGACCCGCAGCACCAGGTCCTCCAGGTCCTCGCGGGTCTGGGCGTCCACCGAGCCGAAGGGCTCGTCCATGAGCATCAGCGCGGGACGGTAGGCGATCGCCCGGGCGATCGCCACGCGCTGCTGCATGCCGCCGGACAGCTCCCATGGGTACTTGCCCGACGCGCCCGGCAGACCCACGGCGTCCAACGCCTCCGCCGCGGCCGCCCGGCGCGCCGCGCGGTCCTTGCCGCGCCGGCGCAGCGGCAGGGCGACGTTGTCCCCGACCGACATCCAGGGGAACAGCGACCGGCTGTAGTCCTGGAAGACGACGGCCAGGTCACCGGGGGTGTCCGCGATCTCGGTGTCGCGGATGCGGATGTGGCCCTCGGTGGGCTTGATCAGTCCGGCGATGGAGCGCAGCAGGGTCGACTTGCCGCAGCCGGAGGGTCCGACGACGCTGACCAGCTCGCCCTCGGAGACCTTCAGGTCGATCCCTCCAAGGGCCTGGTGGGCCTTCGGGCCTTCGCCGTACGTGTGACGCAGGTTGACGACATCGAGCACGATGGTTCCTCAGGTTGTCTGCCGGGCACGCCGGTGCCAGGAAAGGACGCGGCGCTCGATCATGATGAAGGACGCGTTCAGCGTGTAACCGAGGATGCCGAGCAGGACCACGCCTCCCCACATCCCTGGCAGGTCGAAGCTCTGCTGCTTGTACAGGATCAGAAATCCGATGCCGTTGACCGCGCCGACGAGCTCGGAGACCACCATGAGGATCACGGCGATCGACAGGCTCACCCTCATCCCGGCGAAGATCTTGGGAGCCGCCGCGGGCAGGATGATGCGGAAGAACCGCTGCGCCCGGGTCAGCCCGAACACCTTGGCGGTGTCGGCGTGGACGCCGTCCAGGTAGCGGGCCCCGTCCACGCTGTTGATCAGGATGGGCCAGATCACCGTGTAGACGATCGTGGCCAGCTGCATCGGCGTGCCGATCTTGAAGATGATGATGAACAGCGGGATCAGCGCGGGCGGGGGAGTGGCCCTGGCGAACTCCACGATCGGGTTGATGTAGTCGTACAGGGCGGAGGACCGGCCAAGGGCGATGCCCAGGGTGATCCCGACGACGCAGGCGAGGATCCATCCGGCGAACAGCCTGCCGAGGCTCGGGCCGAAGTTCGCGACCGCCTCCTCGGTGAGGAACAGGTGGCTCGCGGGCCCGGAGAACCACAGGTCGTACATGCGCACGACGATCGCCGACGGCGGCGGGAAGTAGAACGACTCGGCCTGCCGGGTGGCCAGCTCCCAGGCGGCGATCGCCACCGGGATCAGCCAGACCCGGGTCAGCGCCGTGGCCAGCGAGAGCCGCAGGCTCCCGGAGCGGGAGGAGGGGGAGGGGCCGGTGGAGCCCCGCAGATCCTCGGGGACCGTCGTGACGCTCATGTGGCGCCTCCAGACTTCACCACGTGCCATCGGAACGCCCAGCCGTGCACCTTGACCAGCAGTGCGTTCGCCAGGAGCCCGAGCGTTCCGGTCCAGACCGTGGCCGCGAGCACCAGGTCGGTGCGGAAGCCGGACTGGGCGCGGATCATGTAGGTGCCGATGCCGTCCACCCCTCCGGCCAGCAACTCGGCGCTGACGGTGACGATCAGGCCGATGGAGGCGGCGACGCGCACACCGGTGAGCACGAACGGCGCCGCGCTGGGCAGCGAGACCCGTGCCAGGACGGCGAGCCTGCCGAACCCGAAGCTGCGCAAGGTCTCCTTGGCGACCGGGTCGACGTCCCGCAGGCCGTACATGGTGTTGATGAGGATGGGCCAGATGGCGCCGTACACGACGATCGTCATCTTGGTGCCGTGGTCCCACGCCATCAGCAGCGTGACCAGCGGCAGCAGGACGACCGACGGGATCGGGCGCATGAACTCGACCAGCGGCCGCACCGCGAGCTCGACCTTGGGAAGGCTTCCGAGCAGCAGGCCGAGGGGGGTGCCGAGCAGCACGGCCACGAGCAGTCCACCGCCCCAGACCTCCAGGGTGCCGCTCAGGTAGGACAGGAACTCAGGGTCGACGATGAGCCGGCCGGCGGCCGGAAGCACCGTGGAGATCCGTGGGAGGAGGGCGGGGTCGACCAGTCCTGACCGCCCCACCAGCTCCGCGACGACCAGAAGGCCCGCGACGCCGATGGCGCCGCGGACCGCTCGTGCTCGGATCATTGAGGCAGCGGCACCAGGAGCGGGGCGGCCTCCATCTTGCCCTTGAGGAAGCCGTACTCCAGCATCAGGTCCGGGACCCGCTGGATGCGCGTGGCGTTCAGCGAGGTCGGGAAGACGCCGAGCTTCATGACCGCGGCGACGTCCGGCTTGATCTGGGTGTAGTCGGGCAGCACGGCCTCGACCGCCTTGCGGTCGGACGCGGCGACCTGCTGTCCCTTGAGGATGGCGCGCTGGAAGGCGGCCATGGTCTTCGGGTACTTCTTGGTCCACTCGGCGGTGGCGGCCCAGCCGGCGATCGGGAAGTCCGCCATGGCGCCGGTCATGGTGTCGGCGATAACCCTGGCGCCGTTCTCGCGCTGGATGTTGGACAGGAAGGGCTCGGGCAGCCAGGCGGCGTCGATCTCACCGGAGATGAGCTTGGCCGGCATCTCGGGGAAGGCCAGGGGAACCCACTGGACGCTCTTGTTCGGGTCGAGCCCCGCGGTCTTCAGCGTGGCGCCGACCGCGAGCTGGCCGACGCTGTTGAGGGAGGCGATGGAGACCCGCTTGCCGTCGAGGTCCTTGACCGAGGTGATCTTGGAGTCCTTCGGTACGACCAGGTCGATGACGTCCGGGCCTGCCTGGTAGGCGTCCGCGACCACGCGCCAGTCGCCGGCCTTGGCCTCCTGGGTGGCGAAGATGGAGAAGTAGGCGAGGGCCGCGACGTCCAGGCTGCCGTTGATCAGCCGGGGCAGGGTGGCCGCGGTGCTGGGAGTGATCTCCGTCTTGACCGTCAGCCCTTCCTCTTTGAAGAAACCCTTCTTCTGGGCGATGTAGAGAGCGGAGTGGTCGGCGATCGCCGAGGTCGAGACGTTGATGGTCGTCTTCTCCAGCCCGCTGCCGTTCGCCGGCGCCGCGGAGGATTTCGGCTCGTTGCTCCCGCATGCCGCGAGCGCCAGGCTGGCCAGTAGTCCGACGACGAAGGTACGACCCCTAAGGCTTCTCATTGAGGTGTCCTTTTAGTTGTGGGGGAAGAGTGCCTAGCCCGCCTCTGGGGAAGGCAAAGGTGGCACGGCGAGCGTGAAGCCTAGCGGAGGAAGATCTGCGGTCACACGAAAGCGTGCCCTATGTGGAGGAAGTTGTAGCAAAATCCGCTTTAGTGTGAAATATTGCGATATGTCTGTTTTTGTGACTTTGGAACGGTGTAGACGGCGATGTATGAGCGTGACACGGGTCCGGAGGCGCGGCCGGGGCAGTGATCTCGCACGGCCCCTTTGGCGAGGATCCGTCCGGGCCGAATAATGCTTTGGACCGTTCTAATTACCCATAGCTATTGGTCGACCTCGTAGGCTTATGCTCCAATTGCCCCTTGACTTGCCACGTGTAACACGCGCGTGGCCTTCCCCCCATGAAGCAGACCAGCTGGCGAGAGGTTGCGACCAGTGAGGACAGCAACAATCGAGAGCGGTCGCCGTACCACGCCGGACGCAGCCCAACCGCCTTCGGATCCGGGTGCGCCCACCGACCAAGGAACCAAACCCGAACGGTCGATGGCTCTGCGTAACTGGCGGGTGCGAACCCGTCTCATCGCGCTCATCCTGGTGCCCACCACGGTGGCCGTCCTGCTCGGTGGACTCCGAGTGGCCACCTCCATCCAGAGCGCCACTGAATATGAACGCGTACGGACCGTCGCCGAGTTCGTCACGACTCTGAGCGACCTTGTCCACCAGCTCGACCTCGAACGCGACCTCACCAGCAGGTTCGTCGCCAACGGTCGCCGCGGGACGCAGGCACGCCTGCTCATCCGCGAACAGCAGAGCGACGTCGACGTCGCCGTGCAAAGAGTGCTCGACCGCAAGTCGACGGTGCAGCAGGCCCTGGGCGAGGTCGGCAAGCAGGAGTTCTCCCGCGTCCTCGACCGCCTGTCGGAACTGCACACGCTGCGCGACATCGCGGTGAGCTCCCAGCTCCCGCCCCTTCCAAGCCTTCAGAAGTACGACCTCGTCATCGACGACCTGCTCGCGGTGTTCGACGAGACGGCGCGAGGCAGCACCAACGAAACGCTGGGCTCCAGCGCCGCCGCCTTCGCGGCGTTGTCGCGCTCCGCCGAGCAGGCGTCCAGGCAGCGAGGGCTGATGCTGACGGCGCTCGTGGTCCGCGCCTTCGACAAGAACACGCTCAGCGCCTTCCAGACCGCCAAGTCCCAGCAGGCGAGCGAGCTCAACTCCTTCCTCTTCCTCGCCACGCCGTCCCAGCGCCAGGCGTACTCCGACACGGTCAGCGGCCGGCAGATCGACCTCGCCGCCGCCATGGTGGACCGCGCCCTGTTCATCACCCAGTCCGGCGCCGTCCGGTCACAGACGGGAGGCCCGCCGCAACCCGGATCCGCCACGCTCGACCTCATCGACGGCGGAAACGACGTGCAGGCCTGGTTCGACGCCGCGAGCGACGGCCTGAACCGCATGCACGAGGCCCAGCGGACGCTGGGACGTTCCATCGTCGACCAGGCCGCCGATCTGGCGCGCGCCGACCAGAGCCAGGCCGCCGTCAACATCGGCGTCGTGGCCCTGCTGCTCATCCTGGTGCTGGTCATCACCACCGTCATGGCGCGGTCGCTGGTCAGCCCGCTGCGCCAGCTCCGCCGCGAGGCCCTGGAGATCGCCGGCCGCCGCCTGCCCGAGATGGTGCAGAAACTGCGCGAGTCGGAGGGCAACTCCGGCCCACCCGACGTGAGCCCGATCGGCGTCGGCTCCACCGACGAGGTCGGTGAGGTGGCCCGGGCCTTCGACGAGGTCCACCGCGAGGCGATCAGGCTGGCGAGCGACGAGGCGCAGCTGCGGAGCAACGTCAGCGCCATGTTCGTCAACCTCTCCCGGCGCACGCAGACCCTCGTGGAACGGCAGATCACCCTGATCGACGGCCTCGAGCAGGGCGAGCAGGACGACAAGCGCCTCGGCGACCTGTTCCGCCTGGACCACCTGGCGACCCGCATGCGCCGCAACAGTGAGAACCTCCTGGTCCTCGCCGGCCAGGAACCCGCCCGCCGCTGGAGCCAGCCGGTGGCGCTCCTCGACGTCACCCGGGCCTCGCTGTCGGAGGTCGAGAACTACGAGCGCGTCGCCATGAACGTCCCGGGCGGCGTCTCCATCGTCGGCCAGGCCGTCAACGACGTCATCCACCTGCTGGCCGAGCTGGTCGAGAACGCCATCTCCTTCTCGCCGCGCGAGACCAGGGTCAGCGTCACCGGCAACCGCATCGACGGCGGCGGCGTGATGATCTCGATCACCGACGCCGGCATCGGCATGACCGACGAGGAGCTCGCCCAGACCAACTGGCGGCTGGCCAACCCGCCGGTCGTCGACGTCTCGGTCTCCCGCCGCATGGGCCTGTTCGTGGTCGGCCGCCTCGCGCTGCGCAACGGCATCCGCGTGCAGCTACGGCGGCACGACACCGGCGGCCTGACCGCCATGGTCCTGCTGCCGGAGTCCCTGATGGGATCTCCCACGCATCTCGGCGGCGCCCCGGGCGCGCATTCCGGGGCGCAGGCCCCGGCCTGGTCCGCGATGGGAGGGCAGCCCGCGGGGCAGGGCATGTTCGGCGCGACCCCGCAGACCAGCGGCGCGTTCGACGTGCCGGCGGGCGCCGGCGCCTTCGGCGGCTCGTTCGCCGACGCGGGGGCCTTCGGCGGCCCCAACGGCGCCGGCCCCATGGGCCCGACCACGGGCGGCGGCTTCGGCGGCCCGAGCACCGGCCCCGGCTCTTTCGGCGGCCCGGCGACCGGCTCCGGCGGGTACTCCGGACCCCCCACCGGATCGGGTGGTTTCTACGGCCCCGGATCCGGCGGCTTCGGCGGCCCTCCCACGGGCGGCGGCTACGGCGGACCGCCGAGCGGCCCGAGCTCCTTCGGCGGCCCGGCCACCGGCGGCGGCTACGGCGGCCCGGCCTCGGACGCCTTCACCCGCGGTCCCGCCCCCGACGCCTTCGGCACCCGTAACGGCCCGCCTTCGGACGCCTTCGGCACCCGTAACGGCCCGCCCTCGGACGCCTTCGGCGCCCCCACCGGCGGGCAGGGGAGCTTCGGCCCGTCGGCCTTCGGCGGTCCCCCCACCGGGCCCGGGTCCTTCGGCGGCCCGGCGACGGGAGCGGGGTCCTTCGGCGGCCCGGCGGCCGGAGCGGGCTCCTTCGGCCCGCCCACGGGACCGGGTTCCTTCGGCGGCCCGCCCACCGGGCCGGGCGCGCGAGGCGGCGAGGCGGGCGAACTGCCAGGGCGCCTGCGCCCGCGCCGCTACGACTCCTCCGACCTCGACGCCGTCACCGGCCCCCTGCCCGCCGTGCACACCTCGCCCATGGAGCAGGAAGAGGAGTTCTTGCCGATCTTCGCTTCCGTCGAGTCGGCCTGGTTCCGCAGGGTGGACAGCGAGCAGGAGAAGGACAAGGATCTCCCGGGATGGCAGCAGATCCCCGCCGACGCCGGCTGGCAGGCGGCGGCCGTCGTCCAGGAACCGGTGCGAGACGGCACCACGGCCGCGGGCCTGCCCAAGCGCGTGCCCAAGGCCAACCTCGTCCCGGGGTCGGCGGGCACGCAGGAGGCCGCCGCGTCGCCGCCACCCGCCATGCCGGCGCTCTCACCCGACCGGGCGCGCAGCCGCCTGTCGAGCTTCCAGCAGGGCATCCGGCAGGGCCGGGCGGTCGCCCGCGGTGAGCTGAGCGAGGACGAGGTGGCGTACAACGCCGAGCTGCGGCGCATTCAGGGCGACAAGGAGGACAAGTGAGAGAGCTGAGCCAGGCCGCCCGCGGAGTCAACTGGTTGATCACCGACTTCGTCCGGGGGGTCCCGGGAGTGGCGCACACGGTGGTGGTCTCCTCGGACGGCCTGCCACTGGCCTACTCGGAGGGGTTCCCCAAGGACCGGGCCGACCAGCTCGCGGCGGTGGCCGCGGGTCTGATCAGCCTGACCCAGGGCGCCTCCCGGGTGTTCGAGGGCGGCGCGGTCACCCAGACCGTGGTGGAGATGCAGCGGGGCCTGCTGCTGATCATGTCGATCAGCGACGGGTCCTGCCTGGCCGTACTGGCCGCTCCTGACTGCGACATGGGTCTGGTGGCCTACCAGATGACGCTGATGGTCGAGCGCGCTGGGCAGGTGCTGACGCCGGCCGTGCGCGCCGAGCTTCAGGCGTCGTCCCCGCGGTGACCTCCATGGGCGGCCCGGGCTGGGAGGACGGGTTACGACGCTACCAACAGGAGCCGTCGTCGCCGGTCCGGCCTTTCACGGTCACCGGCGGCAGGACGACGCCGCGGACGCACTTGGCCATGGAGACGCTGGTACATTCCACGATTCCGCCATACCAAGATATTTCCGGCTTGATCCCGGAGTACCAGGCGATCAACACGCTGTGCCGCCAGGTGCGCTCCGTGGCCGAGATCTCCGCGCTTCTGCGGGTCCCGCTGGGCGTGGCCCGCGTGCTGATCTCCGACATGGCCGCGGAAAACCTCGTCCAGCTGCACCAGCCGCAGCTCGACGCCGGCAAGCCGGATCTCAACTTGCTCGAAAGGGTTCTCAGTGGACTTCGCAGGCTCTAGCCGTGGCGGGTTGACCTCGACGAAGATCGTCGTCGCCGGCGGTTTCGGCGTCGGCAAGACGACCTTCGTCGGGGCGGTGTCGGAGATCGTGCCCCTCACCACCGAGGCCGTGATGACCGACGCCAGCGCGGGCATCGACGACCTGGGCCTCATCCCGCAGAAGACCACGACCACGGTGGCGATGGACTTCGGGCGCGTGTCGCTGGACAGCGAGCTGATCCTCTACCTGTTCGGCACGCCCGGCCAGCACCGGTTCTGGTTCATGTGGGACGACCTGGTGCGCGGCGCCATCGGCGCCGTCGTGCTGGTCGACACCCGCCGCCTGGCCGACAGCTTCCCCGCTGTCGACTACTTCGAGGAGGCGAAGCTGCCGTTCGTCATCGGACTGAACGGGTGGGAGGGGCAGTACCCGCACAGCGAGGAAGAGGTGCGCGACGCCCTCACCCTCGCTCCCCACATCCCGATCGTCCGCACCGACGCCCGTCAGCGGGAATCGGTGAAAAGCACCCTGATCTCGCTGGTCGAGCACGCCCTGACCATGCGGGTCTCGGTGCCCGGCTGGCGCGGCTGACGGCGTCCGGCCTCCCCGCCTTCGCTCGATACGCGTGACCGGGCCGCGGAGCGGATAGGCTGGGAGGTCGAGTCGCAGACGCGAAGACCCCGGACGACCCGTAGCGCAGAGGCTGGCCAATCACGTGTTCGAGACGCTTTCCGACCGGCTGACATCGGTCTTCTCCTCCCTCAGGTCCAAGGGCAGGCTTACCGACGCCGACATCGACGCCACATGTCGAGAGATCCGCATCGCCCTGCTCGAGGCGGACGTCGCGCTTCCGGTCGTCAGGGACTTCGTGTCCCACGTCAAGGAGCGCGCACGCGGCGCGGAGGTCTCCCAGGCGCTCAACCCCGCCCAGCAGGTCGTCAAGATCGTCAATGACGAGCTGGTGCAGATCCTCGGCGGCGAGACCCGCCGCCTGCGGTACGCCAAGACCCCTCCGACCGTCATCATGCTCGCCGGCCTCCAGGGCGCCGGCAAGACCACGCTGGCGGGCAAGCTCGCCCGCTGGCTGCGCGAGCAGGGCCACGCCCCGCTCCTGGTCGCCGCCGACCTTCAGCGGCCCAACGCCGTCCAGCAGCTCCAGGTGGTCGGCGAGCGCGCCCAGGTCGCCGTGCACGCCCCCGAGCCCGGCAACGGCGTCGGCGACCCCGTCGCGGTGGCCCGCGGGTCGATCGACCACGCCCGGCGCCAGCAGCACGACATCGTCATCATCGACACCGCCGGCCGCCTCGGCATCGACCAGGAGCTGATGAAGCAGGCCGCGGACATCCGCGACGCCGTCAGCCCCGACGAGGTGCTGTTCGTCGTCGACGCGATGATCGGCCAGGACGCCGTCACCACCGCCCAGGCGTTCATGGACGGCGTCGGGTTCGACGGCGTGGTGCTCACCAAGCTCGACGGCGACGCGCGCGGCGGCGCCGCGCTGTCGGTGCGGCACATCACCGGCCGCCCGATCATGTTCGCCTCCACGGGCGAGAAGCTCGAGGACTTCGACGCCTTCCACCCCGACCGCATGGCGTCCCGCATCCTCGACATGGGTGACATCCTCACCCTCATCGAGCAGGCCCAGCGCACCTTCGACGAGGAAGAGGCCGCCAAGATGGCGGGCAAACTCGTCTCGGGCGACGGCTTCACGCTCGACGACTTCCTCGAGCAGATGATGATGGTCCGCAAGATGGGGCCGCTCAAGAACCTCCTCGGCATGATGCCCGGCATGGGGCAGATGCGTGAGCAGCTCAACCAGGTCGACGAGCGCGACCTCGACCGCGTCGCCGCCATCATCCGCTCCATGACCCCGGCCGAGCGCCAGGACCCCAAGATGATCAACGGCTCGCGGCGCGCGCGCATCGCCCGCGGCTCGGGGGTCTCGGTCACCGAGGTCAGCAACCTCGTCACCCGCTTCTTCGACGCCCAGAAGATGATGAAGCAGGTCGCCGGGGGCATGGGCATCCCCGGCATGCCCGGCGGACGCAAAGGCAAGGCCGCGCAGAAGAAGCCGAAGAAGGGGCGCAGGGTCAGCGGCGACCCCCGCAAGGCCGCCCTCGGCAAGGCGGGCGCGGCCGGCGGAGGGTCCTCGACGCCGCCGCAGCTCCCGCCGGGCCTCGGCGGCATCGGCGGCCTCGGCGGCGGCACGCTTCCGCCCGGGCTGGAGCTCCCGCCCGGCTTCGACCCCTCCAAGTTCCGCCTGCCCGGCCAGAAGTGACCCGCTTCCGCCGACGCCTTCGGTCCGACCGATGCGCCGGCGGGAGAGGTGGTCAGGTGTCATGAGGCGTCGATTCGGACAGGCGTCCAATCATCTGGCACAATGACATGTTGGAACACCGTGACCGTGGGTGCCCTCTCACCCCCGCGCGTCATGTTTGTCCCTCGGGCGGTCATCCCGTCGTGCCCCACTCGACGAGACGCCCGCTCACCCACGCGCGAAATCAGGAGAGACCACACCCGTGGCAGTCAAGATCAAGCTCAAGCGGCTCGGCATGATCCGCAACCCGCAGTACCGCATCGTGGTGGCCGACAGCCGCACCAAGCGTGACGGCCGTGCGATCGAAGAGATCGGCCTCTACCACCCGAAGGAGAACCCCTCCTTCATCCAGGTCGACTCCGAGCGCGCACAGTACTGGCTGGGTGTCGGCGCGCAGCCGACCGAGCCCGTCCTGAAGCTCTTCAAGCTCACCGGCGACTGGCAGAAGTTCAAGGGCGAGCCCGCCCCGCCGGCTCTGCTGGTGGCCGAGCCCAAGGCCGACCGTCACGCCATCTACGAGGCCGCCGCCAAGGAGTCGCTGTCCGGTGACACCGGCACCGGCAACGCCACCACGCAGCGCAAGGCCAAGAAGACCGTGAAGGCCGACGAGACCCCCGCCGCCCCGGCCGAGCCGGCCGCCGCCGAGGAGAAGCCGGAAGGCGAGGCCTGAGGTGCTTGAGGAAGCCCTCGAGCATCTGGTCAAGGGCATCGTCGAGCACCCGGACGACGTCCTGGTCCGCCCCCGCCGCATCCGCAGCGGGCGCGTCCTGGAGGTCCGGGTCCACCCCGACGACCTCGGCAAGGTCATCGGCCGTGGCGGCCGTACGGCCAAGGCGCTTCGCACCGTGATGAACGCCCTGGGCGACGGCAAGTACGTCCGGGTCGACCTGGTCGACCTGAACGAAGCCCGGTAACCAGACCACAGAGGCGAACCACCTCCGCACAGGGGACCCCCGGCACCCGGGCGGTCCCCTGTCGCGGTTGCGGCGTCCCCGCGGGGGCGCCGCGCCCGCCGGCCCCGTCAGGCCGGCCCCTTCAGCCCCTAAGGAGCAGCGACGTGCAGTTGGTCGTCGGCCGCATCGGCCGCCCGCACGGAATCCGTGGTGAGGTGACCATCGAAGTGCGCACCGATGACCCGGACACGCGCTTCGCCCCCGGCAGCGCCCTGGCCACCGACCCGCCGGGCGCCGGCCCCCTGGTCGTCGAGAGCATGCGCTGGCACAAGAACATCCTGCTGCTCGGCTTCGACGGCGTGCGCGGCCGCGAGGGGGCGGAGGCGCTGCGCGGCACCATGCTCGTCATCGACTCGGCGGACATCCCGCCGACCGGCGACCCCGACGAGTTCCACGACCACCAGCTCATCGGCCTGCCCGTCGTCACCACCGGCGGCGAGACCGTCGGTGAGATCACCGACGTGCTCCACCACGGCCAGGACCTGCTGGTGATCCGCCGGCGCGGCGAGGAGGTGTTCGTCCCGTTCGTCAAGGCCCTGGTGCCCGAGGTCGACCTGGTCGCGGGGCGCGTCGTCGTCGACGCCCCTCCCGGGCTGCTCGACTCCGAGGAGACCTCGTGACCGGCACCCGGCGGGCCGCGGGGGCATGCGGGCGGTGACCATGCGCGTCGACATCATCTCGATCTTCCCGGAGTACTTCGCCCCGCTGGAGGTCTCCCTCATCGGCAAGGCGCGCCACAAGGGCCTGCTGGACGTCCGGCTGCACCAGCTCCGCGACTGGACCCGCGACGTGCACCGCACCGTCGACGACACTCCCTACGGCGGCGGCCCCGGCATGGTCATGAAGCCCGAACCATGGGGCGAGGCCATCGACGCCGTCGTCGCGGCGGCGAGCGCGCCGCCCCGGCTGATCGTGCCCACCCCGAGCGGACGGCCGTTCACCCAGCAGGTGGCCCTGGAGTACGCCAAAGAGCCGTGGCTGCTGTTCGCGCCCGCCCGCTACGAGGGCATCGACTCCCGGGTCATGGCCGAGTACGGGGCGCGCCTGCGCCTCGACGAGGTCAGCATCGGCGACTACGTCCTGGCCGGGGGAGAGGCGGCGGTGCTGGTCATCGTCGAGGCCGTCGGCCGCCTGCTGCCGGGGGTGCTCGGCAACGCGGGCTCGGTGACCGACGACTCCTTCGCCCCCGGCGCGATGGAGGGCCTGCTCGAAGGCCCCGTCTACACCAAGCCTCCGGTCTGGCGCGGGCACGAGGTGCCGCCCATCCTGCTGTCGGGCAACCACGGGGCGATCGCCCGCTGGCGGCGGGACCAGGCGCTGCGGCGCACGGCCGCCAAGCGTCCCGAACTGGCGGCGCGGCTCGACCGGCGGGCCCTGGACCGGCGCGACCGCGAGGTCCTCGACGAGACGTCCACGGGTCCGGTCGTCCCCGAACCCCCTGAAACGCCCACGGGTCATGGCGACGCGGTCGTTCCCGAACACCCTGAAACGTCCACGGGTCGTGGCGGCGCGGTCGTCCCCGAACCCCCTGAGACGTCCTGAGGGCGGCCACCTGCCGCCGGCCCTCACGTCGATCGGCCCGGTCTTCGCCCGTACCCTTCGCCCGTGCCCCTTCGTTCCGGCCGGCTGGGCTCGTCCGTCGCGCTCTGTCGCGGTCGGCTCTGTGGACGCGCTCAGCGGGCGGTCGTGTGGCCGCGCTTCGCCGTCGGCGCGGTGGTCGCGCTTCGTTTCGCTTCGAGGCGGAAGATATGGCAGACTGAATCGCTGCTGCCAACTGCCCTGTGGTTGGCGTGGCCGGCCCGGGCAGACGGCCCGGCCTTTGGACGTATCCAGCCCAGCGCTCGTGTCTTCCTCGTCGCCGTGCCTCTGGCATGGCCGGGCGGACCTCCGGGCGCTCGCTAAAATCGAGGAACCGCTGTCATGCACACGCTGATCCAGGAGCTTGAGAAGGCCTCCACACGCAGTGACGTCCCGAGCTTCCGCCCGGGCGACACGCTCGAGGTCCACGTCCGCGTCGTCGAAGGCAACCGGTCCCGCATCCAGGTCTTCAAGGGCTTCGTGCTGCGCCGGCAGGGCGGCGGCGCCCGTGAGACTTTCACCGTCCGCAAGGTGAGCTACGGCGTCGGCGTCGAGCGCACCTTCCCGGTGCACAGCCCGGTCATCGAGAAGATCGACGTCGTCACCCGCGGTGACGTCCGCCGGGCGAAGCTGTACTACATGCGCGACCTGCGCGGCAAGGCGGCCCGCATCCGCGAGAAGCGCGACGCGCTGCCCACCTCCAAGTAAGGCCGGGCGACCGCGACGGCCCGCACCCGCTCAGGGATGCGGGCCATTTCGCTGAAGTCATGCCCACTCGCACCCTGCGGCGGCGTCTCGCCGGGCGTCGGCCTTCGGGCCGGCGCCGGGTCCACTCTTGTTCGGACGCGGAGTTTCTTTGGACGTGATCCCGAGTCGGCGACCCGCCGTGGAGCGCGCATCATTTAGGCTCGACAGCGATGACTAGCGATGGCCAGGGGGCCGGCGTCCGCGCCGCCCCGTCGGGGACGAGGTAGACGTGGTCGCGGAAGACACCAAGCCGTCCGCCAAGGGCGGCAAGGATAAAAAGGGCTCGTTCTGGCGTGAGCTCCCGGTCCTGGTAGTGGTCGCCCTGGTCTTGGCGCTCATCATCAAGAGCTTCGTGATCCAGGCGTTCTACATTCCGTCGGAGTCGATGGAGAACACCCTGCTCGTCAACGACAGGGTGCTGGTCAACAAGCTCGTCTACCACACGCGCGACATCGAGCGCGGCGACATCGTGGTGTTCTCCGGGGTCGACTCCTGGGCCTCGGAGGTCGACGTCCCCGATCCGTCCAACCCGGTCGCGGGCTTCTTCCGCTGGGTCGGCACCGCCTTCGGGGTGGTCCCCGGCGAGAAGGACTACATCAAGCGCGTCATCGGCCTGCCCGGCGACACGGTGAAGTGCTGCGACGCCAAGGGGCGCATCACGGTCAACGGCGTCCCGCTGGACGAGAAGGCCTACCTGTACCCCGACGACCAGCCCTCGCAGAAGTTCTTCGAGATCAAGGTCGAGAAGGACCGCCTGTGGGTCATGGGCGACCACCGTTCGGTCTCCCTCGACTCGCGGTCCCACCAGGGTGACCCCGGTGGCGGGGCCATCCCCAAGGACAAGGTCGTCGGACGGGCGTTCGTCATCGTGTGGCCGTTCGCGCGCGCCACCACCCTGCCGATCCCCGACACCTTCAACCAGGCCGCCCTGAAGACCGTCGCCATGGCGGACGGCGCCGCGCCGCTGCTGCTCGGCTTCGCGGGGGCGTTCCCGCTGGTGGCGGTGCGCCGCCGGTGGGTCGTCCGCAGGGCCCGGGGCCGCGCCGGCTGACCCTCTCCGGCGCCCGCCTCCGCCTCCGTTTCCGCCCGCGGCTCTGACGCGGGGGGCCGGGCGCCGCGCACCGACGTCCCCCCGACCAAGACGAAGGAGACAGGGCCGCTCTCCCCGGGCCTCCCGGCGCCAGGGTGCCCGCGATTCCGATGAGCGTCAGACAGGACAATCCGGACCCTCAGGACCCGGCTCCCGCTCCGCACTCCGCCGATCCCGCCGGCCGGGGCACCGCCGAGGACGTCCCCAGGCCCGCCGAGGGCTCCGAGGACGGCCCCGGGGCCACGGACGGGGCCGGTGGCGCGGACCGAGGCGGCGGCGCGGACGAAGGCGGCGCTCCCGGCGCTTCTGGTGCTCCCGGCGCTCCCGGCGTGGCGAAGGAGAAGAAGAAGTCCGGCTGGCGCGAGTCCGTCGTCCTGGTGCTCATCGGGGTCCTCGCCGCGGTGCTGGTGCGCCTGTTCGTCCTGGACTCCTTCTGGATCCCGTCGGAGTCGATGGAGAACACCCTGCTGATCGACGACCGGGTGGTCGTCAACCGCATCACCGGCGACATCGACCGCGGTGAGGTCGTGGTGTTCACGGGCTGGGACGGCACCACGCTCATCAAGCGGGTCATCGGCGTCGGCGGCGACCACGTCAAGTGCTGTGACGCCAAGGGCCGTATCACCGTCAACGGCGTCGCGCTCGACGAGCGGTCCTACCTCAACCCGCAGGACTACCCCTCCCAGGAGAACTTCGACATCACCGTGCCGAAGGGCCGGCTGTGGCTGATGGGCGACCACCGGGCCGCCTCGGAGGACTCCCGCGCGTTCATGAAGAACCGGTACCACGGCACGATCTCCACCGGCGACGTGGTCGGCAGGGCCTTCGCCCTCTACTGGCCCCTGTCCCGCGTCGGCACCCTCCCCGTCCCGGAGACCTTCGCAAAGGTGCGATAACGTACCCCTCCCTTCGATTGGGGCGTAGGCTTGTGTTCATGGTCGCGCTCGCATCGCCGTTCTCCGGCCGAAGGGCCCGACCCTCACGCGGGTCCGTTCCCTCGCGGCGGGGCGCCGAGCCGCACGCCTCATGACCGTCACCTACCGCCCGCGCCCGAGCGTCGTACGGCGGGACTCCGGGCTCTACGGCTACGAGCGGGCGCTCGCGCGGCGCGGGCTGTCGCCGATCGCCGGGGTGGACGAGGCGGGCCGAGGCGCCTGTGCCGGGCCGCTCGTGGTGGCCGCCGTGGTCCTGCGGTCCGAGATCGACGGCCTGGCCGACTCCAAGCTCCTCACCCCCGCCCGGCGCGAGGTGCTGTACGACCGCATCCTCGCCACGGCCCGGGCGGCGCAGGTCGTCGTGACACCGCCCGAGGAGATCGACACACGCGGGCTGCACAAGTGCAACATCGCCGGGATGCGGCGGGCCGTCGCCGGTCTCGGGTGTGATCTCGGGTACGTTCTGATCGACGGGTTCCCGGTGCCCGGCCTGCCCGCGCCGTCGTTGGCCGTGTGGAAGGGCGACCAGGTCTCGGCGTGCGTGGCGGCCGCGTCCATCGTCGCCAAGGTGACCAGGGACCGCATGATGACCTCGCTGGACGATCTCTATCCCCAGTACGGCTTCGCCGAGCACAAGGGATACGTCACGGCCGGTCACCGGCGCGCTCTGGCCGCCCACGGCCCCAGCCCGCATCATCGATTCTCCTTTGTGACGGTGAACTCGGTGGTGCGGTCAGGAGCGGGTGGCGAGATAGGCGACAATGAATTGGGGGCCGGTGTCCTCTGATGGGCGGCACCGGGGGAGGAAGGGAAGTGGAGGACCGGGATGAGCGCAGAGGATCTCGAGAAATACGAGACCGAGATGGAGTTGCAGCTCTACCGGGAGTACCGCGATGTGGTCGGTCTCTTCACCTACGTCGTTGAGACCGAGCGGCGCTTCTACCTGACCAACTCCGTCGATCTCGACGTCCGCACGGCGGAGAACGGCGATGTCTTCTTCGACGTCAAGATGCAGGACGCCTGGGTCTGGGATATGTACCGCCCTGCCCGCTTCGTCAAGAATGTCCGAGTAGTCACCTTCAAGGACGTCAACGTCGAAGAACTGGCCAAGCCCGACCTCGAGATGCCCAAGGAAGGCTTCTCCAACTAACACACGCGAACCCCTCACCCCGCCTCCTCGGCCGCGCTCCCGCGGCCCCGGCGGGGCCACCGGCCGATTCCGGCCGCTGCCGGCCTGGCGCTGGTCGCGTCTTCCGTGCCGCGCGGGGCGATCGTCGAACCCCGGCCGCGGCGCCCAGTGCCGGCCCATCTGTCCCCACCACGCGGGGCCGCCGGCCTCCCGGCGGCCCGCGTCTGGCCGTCGACGGGGGCCGCTCGCCCTCCCCCGCGCATGGACACGCCTTTCCGTGCCGGCTCTGAGCGGGGGGCTACCGACCTCAGCACTTCAGCAGTAGGCAACTCGCTCCGTGTGCTGTCTGCGCGTCGCCTTCCTACGGCTGTACGGCCGCCGGGGATCCCGGCAGCGACTCGCGGCTGTACAGAGGCGATCCGAGGGAGGAAGAAACCTCACCTGTCTCCCGGGACCTGCGGCCGGGTCGCCTCCTGTCGATGTGACCATTGCGGCACAACGGTTCCCGGGAGGACGAGTTGACCGACGATCCCCTGCTTCCGCAGGTCGTGGCCAAGGCGCTGCGGGAGTACCGCGATGCGCTGGCCGAGCACGGAATCACCTGGGGTGAGCCTCCCATCGCGTACGTCAGGGCCATGAGCCCGTCGCGGTTCGTCGACGACGAGGCGTTCTCTCGGGCCGCCTCCGACCGCGTGCGAGCCGAGTGTCCGGACGCCACCGCCGCCGAGCAGGAGGCCCTCCTGCGCGAGCTGGACTTCGACGAGGTGCTCAGGGACGCGCTCCACGGAGAGCCGCTCGATGGGAGGCCGATCAATGGATCGCTCGACGAAAAGCCGCTCGACGAAAAGCCGCTCGACGGGAAGCCGCTCGACGGGAAGCCGCTCGACGGGAAGCCGCTCGACGGGAAGCCGCTCGACGGGAAGCCGCTCGACGGGAAGCCGCTCGACGGGAGGCCGCTCGGCGGGGACCTGCCCGATGGCCTGGCCGTGCTGCGGCTCACGCACGGAGGCCATCGGCTGGACGGCCGGCCGCGTACCGTGCTCGAACCGGGCGGAAGGCCACTCCCGCTGGCCCTGCTGATCGACAACGGCCGCGCGACCGAGGCCGAGATCCGCGTCGGCGGACGAGCGCACCGCGTCGCCCCCGGCGGGGCCCGGCTGGTCGAGCTCGACACCGCGACCGAGGTGACGGTCGGCGCTGAGCGGGTCGACCTGTCCGATCTGACCCGTCTCGCCCCACGGGCGCGGCTGCGGGTCCGCGCCGGGTTCCCCTGCCGGTGGAGTGTATGGAGCGCCGGCGGCCAGGGTTGGTACCCCGAGGGCGCCCCCGCCAGATACGACCACCACAACGTGCCGTACTTCCACGGCGACGACATCGCCCTCGACGTACCCGCCGAGCCCCTGACCGTCCGCGTGACCCGAGGCATGGAATACGACTCCGCGGAGACCATGATCACCCCTCGCGGGGAGACCGTGGTCGCACCCTGCGCGGAGACACTGGTCGAGTTGAGACCGGCGCGGGTCCACGACGCGGCGGCCAAGGGATGGTACGGCGCGGACCTGCACGTCCACCTCAACTTCGCCGGGGACGTCGTCGCCACCCCGGCGATGGCGGCGGCCATGCAGCATGGCGAGGACCTGCACGTGCTCAACCTGCTCGCCGCGAACGTCTCCGGCCGGCGCGTCTATGACCGGGAGGCGCTGGAGCACTGGGCGGGCGAGGACCTGCCGTGGTCGGACGCGACCCACATCGCCCGCATGGGCGTCGAGTACCGCAACGACATGTTCGGGCACCTCCACGCCTTCGGGCTGACCGCCCCGCCGGCCCGCTACCACAGCGGGTTCGACGGCACCGCCGACTGGCCGCCCACCAGCACGGCCTGCGAGGAGCTCCACGACCTCGGCGCGATCGTCGGCTACGCGCACTGCTTCCACTCGCCGATCGATGCCCCGGAGGACATCATCGGCACTGGACGGCCCGCCTGCACGGCGCGGATGGCGGTGGTCGACGCCGCGCTCGGCCTGGTCGACAGCATAGAAGTGCTGCACTTCTCCTCGGCCGCCGGATCGTCGGCGGTGTACCGGAGGCTGCTCGGCGCGGGCAACCGGCTGGCCGCCGTGGCGGGCACCGACTCGATGCTGTCGTTCACCCGTCAGCGGATCGAGCCGGTGGCGAGTCCGCTGGGCTGGGAGCGGACCTACGCCAAGGTGGACGGGCCGCTGACCGCCGCCTCCTACGCCGACGCGGTGCGGCGCGGACGCACGTTCGCCACCACGGGGCCCTTCCTGGAGCTCACCGTGGACGGTCACCACCCCGGGGACACGATCGACCGCGCCCTCGGCGACCGGGTGAGAGTCACGGTCAGGGTGATCGGACCAGAGGTCGAGCGACTCACGATCCGCACCGCGACCGGCATTCTCGCCGAGGGCCCGCCCGAAGACCTCACCACCGCGGATTCCACGGCCGAGTTCAGCGTTGAGTTCACCGTCGGTGAGCCCACCTACATCGTCGCCCTCGCCGAGGGCGGCCCGCACCCGCGCTCGCTGTTCACCCACGTGTTCGCGCACACCAGCCCGGTCTACGTGGACGTGCGCGGCCGGCGGGTGTCTCGGGCCGAGGACGTCCACTGGTGCCTCGAGTGGCTCGACCGGCTGGAGCGACTGATCCGAGAACGGGCACGCCTGGACACCAGTGGGCAACTCGACGACCACCTCGGCCGGATCGAAGAAGCCAGACGCGTCTATGCCGCCCGCCTACGCCCCTGACCTTCCTCCACGCCCACCCCCCTCGAAGATCGCCCCCACGCCGACCCCCAGTGCCGAAGCCGGTGGCGCGCCTGGTTGTGCTCTGGCTCACAGCAGCGAACCGCCGTCGTCTGTCCACAGCCCCGAAATAGCCTCAAATATCATCATTCGGAGTCGTTTCGCCGTGGCGCGGCATTGAAAATCAGCCGCGTATCAGGACATTTCTCTCCTCACATCGGCGTCTGTGGACGCGTATCCCACCACCAGCCGCGTGGTCTGTCCACAGAAACTCGTTCGGCGAGCCGGGCGGCAGGCGGCGTGCGCGAAGGTCGGGGCCGGAGGTGGTCCCATGGCCATGGCACACGAGCTTGGACGGCACGGCGAGCAGCTCGCCGTCGACTATCTGCGGGCGGCGGGCCTGCGCATCCTCGAGCGCAACTGGTGCTGTCCCGAGGGAGAGATCGACATCCTCGGGCGTGAGGGCCCGGTCCTCGTGGTCGTCGAGGTCAAGACCCGCTCCGGGCGCAGCCACGGCTCCGCCTTCGAGGCGGTGACCGCGGCGAAGCTGGCCAAGCTCCGCACGGTCGCGGCCCGCTGGCTCAGTGGCCAGAGCGAGTGGTTCTCCTCCATCCGCATCGACGTGATCGCCCTTGAGCGCTTCGCCGGCGAGTTCTCGATCAGGCACGACCGGGGGGTGTCGTAGATGGCCGTCGCTCGCACGCGGTGTGTCGCGCTGGTGGGCGTGAGCGGCCACGTGGTGGAGGTCGAGGCCGACGTGGGCCACGGCATCGCCGGCGTCCACCTGATCGGCATGCTCGACACCGCGCTCAGCGAGGCCCGCGATCGCGTCCGCTCGGCCGTCATCAACAGCAGATATCCCTGGCCGGACGCACGGGTCACCATCAGCCTGTTCCCGGCCAGCCTGCCCAAGCGCGGCAGCCTGTTCGACCTGGCCATCGCGGTCGCCCTGCTCGGAGCCGCAGGGGTGATCCCCAGGCAACGCGTCGCACCGCCCTTCTTCCTCGGCGAACTCGGGCTGGACGGCTCCCTGCGGCCCGTGCGAGGCGTACTTCCCGCCGTGCTCGCCGCGGCGGAGGCCGGCGCGCAGTGCGTCGTGGTCCCCATGGCCAACGCCGAGGAGGCATGCCTGGTCCCCGGGATCACCGTGGTGCCCGTCCTCACGCTCGCCGAGTTGGTCGAGAACCTCCGCGCCGGTGACGAGGCATGCCTGCCGGTCATGCGGGAGGCAGAGCAACCCCCGCCGGGCGCCGCCCCCGAGGCATTCGAGGGTCCGGCCCTCGATCTGGCCGACGTCGCCGGGCAGGCCATGGCCCGCCGGGCTCTGGAGGTGTGCGCCGCCGGCGGCCACAACCTGTGGATGCTCGGCCAGCCCGGCACCGGCAAGACGATGCTGGCCGAGCGTCTGCCCACCCTGCTGCCGCCCCTCGATCGCGACCAGGCGCTGGAGGTCACCGCCATCCACTCGGTCGCGGGCGCCCTGCCGCCGGGCCGCCCGCTGCTGCGGCACCCGCCGTTCATGGCGCCGCACCACACCGCCACCGTCGCGGCGATCGTCGGTGGTGGAAGCGGCGTCATCCGGCCGGGTGCCGTCTCCCTCGCCCACCGCGGTGTGCTGTTCCTGGACGAAGCACCCGAGTTCCCGGCGCGCGTGCTCGACTCGCTCCGGCAGCCGCTGGAGTCCGGGCAGGTCACCGTCGCACGGGCCATCGGCACGGTCACCTTTCCCGCCCGGTTCATGCTGGTGCTGGCCGCCAATCCCTGTCCCTGTGCCCAGCCGTCAACCCCCGAGAGTCCCTGCCAGTGCACGCCCCACCAGCGGCGGCGCTATCTGGCCCGGCTCTCCGGCCCGCTCGTCGACCGCATAGACGTCAAGGTCAAGCTCGCGCGCTCCACCCGGCGTGAGTTGCTGTCCGATCGCCAGTTCATCGAACCGAGCGCCGTGGTGTCCGAACGGGTGGCGCTGGCTCGCGAGCGCACGCTCAAGCGGCTCGCGGGCACTCCGTGGAGATGCAACGCAGAGATCCCCACGGCGGCGCTCCACGCCGACTACCGCCTCGCCGCTCCGGCGATGTCCCCCCTGTACCGCTGCCTGGACACCGGCGAACTGAGCGCCCGAGGTCTCGACCGCGTCATCCGCCTGTCCTGGACCCTCGCCGACCTTGTGGGCAAAGACCGCCCCGAGCTCCGAGATACCACCGCCGCCCTCGCGTTATGGCTGGGCACCGACTAACCCCTCCTCCCTCCTCTCCCCTCCAGAGGCCCCAATGCCCATCCCCACCCCCCTCCCGCCCTCACATCCACCCGGTGCACTCCAACCCTCCAGCCACCACCAGCCCTCCGCCGTCTGCTCTGGCAGACCACCCGTCCCGGACTCCGCTCTGTATGCGAGGTCTTTCCATGCCGATAGAGATGTCGCCCTATGTACCACCGAAGTGGAGCACGGGTCGTGCAGCGTTGGGGGCGGCGGTTCATCGGCCATCGACGCGACCCAAGCCGTGGACGTGCCACAAGCCGCCGGCACGTCGCCGGGAGTCGCCGCGGCATCCTCCGTGCCGGCCGAAGTCATCTCCGCGGATGCCCGGTCGCCCGCGCCGGTCACCGCGGCCCCCGCGCGGTCCCAGGCGGACACCGCCCTCACAATGCCGACCGCCGGGGACATCAAGGGGCCTTCCGCACCGCCACGTGATGGGACCGTCCTCTCATCCATGCCCTCTGCGGAGGGAGCGGTCGAGCTATCCGTGTCGCCTGGGGGCGAGGCCGTCATCTCGGCTGTACCGGCCGGGGCCGTCAGTGGAGGCGCTGGTGAGTCCCTGGTCGGTCGGTCGTCCCCCGGTCGCCGGGGTGATTCTCCGGGGAGAGGCGGTAAGGGCACCTCCTTCCAGCGTGGTCCCGGGAGGCTGGCGAGGGTCACATTGATGCGTATCTCCGACGCTGGTGACGGTCTCATGGGCAGGCTGATCGCCGCTTACGGGCCCGAGGGCGCGTTGGGGCAGGTGCGACAGGGGCGGCTCGATCCCTGCTTCGTCGATGAGGTGACCTCCGGTAGGAGCAGACCACCGGATGTGGACCGTCACCTCAGGGCGTGGCAGGCCAGGCTTCAGGCGGCCGATCCGCTGGCCGACCTCGGCGAGGGCGAACGGCTGGGCGCACGCCTGATCGTTCCCGGAGACCTGGAGTGGCCGACCCAACTGGACGATCTCGGACCTGAACGTCCTGTCGCCCTCTGGCTGCGCGGAGACGCGGATCTCCGGTTCTCCTGCCTTCGTTCGGTGGCGATGGTCGGTTCCCGCGCGGCCACGCCGTACGGCGCTCACGTCTCGGCGGAGATGAGCGCCGACCTGTCGGAGGGGGGTTGGAGCGTCATCTCGGGAGGCGCCTACGGGGTGGACGCCGCCGCGCACCGCGGCGCCCTGGCCGGCTCGGCCTCGAGCATCGCCGTACTCGCCTGCGGCATCGACATCGTCTACCCCGCCGCCAACCATGATCTGTTCGCGGCGGTTCGCAGGAAGGGGGTGATCGTGAGCGAGTGCCCGCCCGGGGTCCGCCCCACCCGGCCGCGCTTCCTCATCCGCAATCGGGTGATCGCGGCGCTGGCCCGAGGCACCGTCGTCGTAGAGGCGGCTCTGCGCAGTGGAGCGCTGAACACCGCCGCGCACGCGGTCGCTCTCCACAGGCATCTCGCCGCGGTGCCGGGTCCGGTCACCTCCGAGATGTCCGCGGGGTGTCACCGGCTGATCCGCAGAGCCGAGGCCGTATGCGTCACCTCGGCAAGGGACGTGATCGAGTTGGTCGGTGCCATCGGTGGTGACCTCGCACCCGAGCCCCGGGGACCGGTGCTGCCACGCGATCGCCTTGACGAGGAGACCCGGGCCGTGCTGGAAGCGGTGCCGGCGAGGTCAGGAGCCGGTCCTGCGACGATAGCCGTAGCAGCCGGCGTGGATCTCGCGACCGTTCTCAGTCGCCTCGGAGCCCTGGCGGCGGCGGGATATGTCGAGCGCTCAGACCGCGGCTGGCGCCTCCGCCGCATGGCTCGAAACGAGCGCTAACCCCGGCCACCTGCACCGACACCGTCCACAACGTCACGTGACAGAAGCTGAGGGGACGTCCACCTTGACGCGCCTCGGCGGAGATCGTCTCGCTTCCGCGGGACGGGAGGCCGGTCTGGGGTATCCGCGTTGATCGGCCTGGGGAAGGTGCTCGGCGAGGTCACGTGACGGAAGCAGTCGCGTTTCCACCTTGACCGGTCGCCGCTGCACGTGATCGGCGCCGATTGGACCGCCTAGCTCGTCGGCGGCGTGATGCCGAGGTTGCACTGTGGGGCTGTGTGCTCGTGCTCCCGCGAGTGGGAGTTTGGAGTTACCGCTGCCTTGAGTCGCTTCAGGTCATTTTGCTGGTCATGGTCGGGCGGGGGTGTCTGCGGGCCAGTGGGGGAGGAGTCGTACTTGGCCGTGGGCGACGAGGAGCAGTGGATCGAGGTAGCGCCACTTGTCGATCAGGCCCCAGTGCAGGCAGGGGGACGTGCAGTGGGAGGTGGATGCTTCGACGGTGCCGATGGTCTGGCCGAACGTCACCCTCTGTCCACGCCGGACCTTCGCGTGCACCGGTAGGTACGTCGTGCGCAGCCCGTTCGGATGCACGATCATCACCACGCCACGGCCGGCGAACGGCCCCGCGTAGCCGACGATGCCGGGGCCCACCGCCCTCACCCGCTGTCCAAGGCGTACGGCGAGATCGGTTCCTCGGTGCCCGGCGAGCCACGGCCGCGCCGGGGGAGCGAAATGGCGCAACACCCTGACGTGACCCTCCACAGGCGGGCCCCAACGGGCCTGATCACCAGGGGCGTCTGAGGACGCCGTTCCACCCGGCGCCGAGGGCGGCGAGGGGGCCGAGGTGGGTTGGGTGGCGAGGAGCGGCGAGACGGTCGAGGTGGGTGGGGTGGCGAGGGGCGACGGCGCCGCCGCAGTGGGTCGGGTCAGGGACGGCGGGGTGGTCGAGGCGGTTCCCAGGGCCATGGCGGTGGCGGCGGCTGGGGCGACTTGCGGGTGGGGTGGGGACGCGGATGCGGCGATGACGACGGTGAGGAACGTCAGGGCCAGGCGGACGGTCGAAGGGCGCATGGCAGGAGACTGTCCTGGAGGAGGCCGCCATGGTCTGGCTGAACCGGATTCTGTGCATAACCGCGCGAGCGCGGTGAGTACGTCGGGTCTGTGGCCGGCGTCGTGTTGAGGTCAGGGGGAGCGGTGGAGGTCAGAGAGATCATCGGTGGCCTGGCGGCGGAGGTCGGGATGGACCTGCCGGCAGTGCGTGTGGTCGGCGATGATCCGATCCTTCCCTCCGTGTTCCGCGTCGGGGCGGCCGCGGCCGCCTGCGTCGGCGCGGTGACGGGCGCCGTCGCGACGTATTGGTCGCAGAATCCGGGGACGGTGGCCGGGGCCGATCTGCGGGAGGTGGCGGTCGACGTGCGGGAGGCGGCGGTCGCGTTCCGGGACGAACGGTATTTCCGCATCGACGGGATGACCCCTGATCTCTGGGCGCCGCTGTCCGGGGACTATCGCACGGCCGACGGCGGATGGGTCCGTCTGCACTGCAACTTCGATCATCATCGGGACGCGGTGCTGCACGCGCTGGAGTTGCCCCGAGGTGCGGACAGGGCCGCCGTGGTCGCCGCCTGCGCCGGGCGTGCGGCCTTGGACGTGGAGGAGGCGGTAACCCGGGCAGGGGGATGCGCGGCCGCCATGCGGAGCCGCGCGCAGTGGCGGTCGCATCCACAGGGCAGAACCGTGGAAGGACTCCCTCTGATCGGCCTCGGTCCCCTTGATCGCAGTCCCGTCATCGGCTCGGTCCGGGGCGTTGAGAGCGCTATCACTGATGTGGTCAGAGGCGGTGACGGTGGTGTCCCTGGCTTGGCCCAGGGCGATGACGGTGTAGCGACCGGTTCGGCCGGGAGTAGTGACGGGGGTGCGACCGGTTCGGCCGGGGGCGGCAGTGCTTTCACTAGTTGGGCCGGGGGTGGTGGCCGGGATGTCATTGGTCTGGCCGGGGGCGGTGATGGTAGTGGGACCGGTGCGGCCGGGGACGGCAGTGCTTTCGCTGGCTTGGCCGAGGGCCGCGGCAGTGCGGTGACTGGTTGGGCCGGGGGCGGGGAGGCTGCTGCGACCGGTTCGGTCGAGCGTGGACGCAGTGCAGCCACGGGTTCGTCCGGAAGCGGTGGGAGTGGTGTCACGGGTCCGGCCCTGGGTGATGGTCGTGCTGTCACGGGTTCGATCCATAGCGATGGGAGTGCCGTCGCCGGGGCGGTTGGCAGGCCGGGGGCGCGGCCGTTGGCGGGGGTACGTGTGCTGGACCTCACTCGGGTGATCGCCGGCCCGGTGGCGACGCGGACGCTGGCGGCGTACGGGGCCGAGGTCCTGCGGGTCGGCGCGGCACATCTGCCGGAGGTCCCGGGGCTGGTGATCAGCACGGCGCTGGGCAAGCGATCGTGCGAGATCGATCTGCGCACTGCGGAGGGGGCCGCGGCGTTCAGAGCGTTGGTGATGGGTGCGGACGTGGTCGTCCAGTCCTACCGGCCGGGGGCGCTGGCGCGGCTGGGCTTCGGGCCACGTGAGCTGGCGGCCATCCGGTCGGCGGGCGCCGCGGGCACGCCGAGGGGGCCGGGGCTCGTCTGCGTGGACATCTCGGCCTACGGTTCGCGTGGGCCGTGGTCACGGCGACGGGGGTTCGACAGCCTGGTCCAGATGGTCTGCGGTATCGCACACGAGCAGGGACAGGGGGCTCGTCCTGTGCCGCTGCCGGCCCAGGTGCTCGACCATGCGACCGGCTGGCTCGCCGCCCTCGGGGCGATCGCCGGCTTGCTGCGCCGGCAGCGGGAGGGCGGGTCATGGCATGTCGAGCTGTCCCTCGCTCGTACCGCCCTCTGGCTCGACCGGCTCGGCCGGGTCGACGGGATGGCGGTCGGCGAGCCTGAGGTGGACGACCTGCTGGAGGAGATGGACAGCTCATCCGGCACGCTCACCTACGTCCGTGCCCCTGGGGCGATCGGCGATGTCCGGCCTTCCTGGACCACGCCGCCGCCCCGGCGCGGCGAACACCTTCCCGCCTGGAGGTGAAGAGCTGGGGGCGGTCCGATCCGGACAGGGCTCTTTGCGAGGGCTGAAGTCGGTGCGTGGTAGCGAGATCCGGGCCGAGCCGGAGATGGCTTCGTGGGTGGTGGGCTTCGCCGTGGCAGGCGTTCTGCCGGCGCGCCGGTCCCAGGTGAGCGGATCTCGCCGGGGGCCTCTAAGTGGTGGGTTTCGCTGCCGTGGTGGGGTGGTCAGGGAGGTGGTCGCACCGCCGCGGCGGAGTGATCGGGGAGGTGGCACTTAGGCCGGGATGAGCGGTGGGGTTCACGTTGGTGGGGGCGGTGGGGTTCAAGCCGGGGTGATTGGTGGGGTTCAGGCTGGTGGGGCGATGGGGGTCAGGCTGGTGGGGCGGTGGACTCAGGCCGGGGTGGGGCGGTGGGGTGCGGAAAGGGCGTGGCGGAGGGGTGAGGACCAGACGAGGGACACCGCGAGGAGGACCACGAAGGCGCACGCCCACATCGTGGGACGCAGGCCGAGGAACTCGCCGAGCACGCCGCCCGCGACACCTCCCAATGTCATGACGCCGAGCGTGGAGACGGTCATGGTCGCGTTCACCCGGCCGAGCATGTCGGGCGGGGACTCGCGAAGCTGGATGGTCCCGTAGCAGACGCTGAACAGCACCGCCGCCATGCCGCTGACCGCGAAGGCGCCCATCAGCAGCGGAACCAGCACGCCAGCCGAGCCGTGGGCGGAGGCGATCGCGACGAACTCGAGGGGGAAGAGGGCGACGGCGATCAGGATGGTGCGGTCTTCGGTGAGACGGCCGGTCAGCCGGGGGGCCGTCACCGCGCCGAGCAGGCCACCGACGCCGGACGCCGCCACCAGCAGCCCGACCGCACCCGGTTGCATCCCGAGGGTCCGCACCGTGAACAGGACCAGAAGCGCCATCTGAGCGGCCGAGGCGAAGTTGATCAGCACTCCCGCGCCGATCAGCGTCCTCAGTGTGCCGTGCCTCATGACGGTCAGCATGCCTTCGCGCGTGTCCCGCAGAAGGCTCGTCCGGGTGCCGATGGTCGCCTCCGCCGCGGCGTCGGTCTCGATCTCGATGCTGGTATCCGTCCCTCTCGTGGTGTCACGCATGAACTTTGTCGCGGTGGCGCCGCTGGTGGTGCCGGAGGCGGCGCTGCTCCTGGTGCCGGCGCTGTCCCTGCTGTGCGAGGCGGTGGCGGTGCTCATGGCGCCGGAGGCGGTGCTGGCGCTTGTGGCGGTGCTGTCGCTCGCGGCGGTGGAAGACGTGCTCTCGGGGGTGGTGAGGGACGTGCTCCCGGAGGTTGTGGCGGTTTCGGGGGGTCGGAGGGAGTGGAGGAGGAGGGCCGAAACGGCGAACGACGCCGCGTCCGCGACCAGGGCCAGTGGGGCGGTGATCGCCTGAACCAGCAGGCCGGCCAGTCCCGGGCCGCAGATGCCGGCGGTCGAGTAGACCATCTGGAAGCCGGCGATCGCCGCCGTGCGCTGCTCGCGCGCGACGACGCTGGGCAGGTGCGGGAACCAGACCGCCCGGTAGAAGACCGAGCAGGTGCCGACCACCAGGGCGACCGTGATCAGCCAGGGCACCGTCAGCAGGCCGGCCAGCCAGCCGAGCGGCACGGTGAGCACGGCGGCTCCCGAGACGACTTCGCACAAGACCAGCAGGGGACGGTGCCGGCGGAGCCGGTCGGCGTACGCGCCGGCGGGCAGGCCGATGAGCAGGTACGGAAGTGACGTCGCGGCCGTCAGCAGGCCCATCTGGACCGGAGTGGCGTTCAGCAGAGCGGCGGCGGTGAGGGGGACGGCCAGGCGGGAGACCTCGGTGCCGGTCTCGGACACCGCACGGGCGGACCACAGCAACCGGTAGTCCCGTTGCCGTCGGAGGGGGAGAAGCTCGACCATGAATATGAAAGTAATGCTTCACAACTCTGAAAGCCACCCTTCATGGATGGCGGATTCCGCGGAGTTCCGACCTGAGCCGGGTCGGATGGAGACGGCGGAGGTCCGGGATGCGCGGCTCGGCGGGTGGTGAGGGGTGCACGTTGGTGGTCATGGTCATGCTGGCCATGAAGGCGAAGGCGGGGCGTTGTAGGGTGCCGCGCCCGGCGGGGACGTCGTGGGCGTCGGGCTCGGCGGGTCGTGAAGGGTGCACGGTGGCGGTCATGGTCATGCGGGGCATGAAGGCGAAGGTGGGGGCGTTCTAGGGCATCGCGCCCACGGGGGCGCCGTGGGCGTCGGGCTCGGCGGGGGCAGGGGCGGGGCGGTGGGGGTGGGGACGCATTACGGTTCGTTGTATGAGTCAGCGGAACCATCTGGTCGAGGACCCGCGGGCCATGCGGGCGCTCGCGCATCCGGCCAGGCTGGCGATCCTCGGCCGGCTTCAGACGGAGGGGCCCGCGACGGCGACCGAGTGCGCGCGGGTGGCCGGGCTGTCGCCCAGCGCGTGCAGCTACCACCTGCGCATGCTGGCCAAGTACGGGTTCGTCGAGGACGCGCCCCCGCGCGGCGACGGCAGGGAACGGCTGTGGCGCGCCCCGCACCGGGGGATCACCATCTCCGAGCCCGACGAGTTGACCTCCGAACTCGTCGAGGCCAAGAACGTGCTCTCCAGGACCGTCGTCGACCAGATGGTGGAGGAGACGTTCCGCTACTTGGAGTCCAGCGCGCGCGAGTCGAAGCAATGGCGGCAGGCGGCGCTGCTCGCCCACATGCTGCTTCGGGTCAACGCCGAGGAACTCGCCGAGCTCGGTGAGCGGGTGACCGCGATCCTCGAGCCCTATCTCTCCAAGTCGCGCTCCCCGGAGGAGGCTCCGCCGGACGCCCGTCTGATCAGGGGGATCGTCCACCTCTTCCCGCACTCGCCCGCTCCCTGACACGCGACGGGGTCCGGGACGCCTGGGGCGGGACCGAGTTCGATGTCCCTGGCGCAGGGTTCGGTGGGTGTCTTGCGGCGTGGGGTTCGCTGATCGGGGGCGTCCGCCTCTTCCGGTATTCGGCCGTCCCGTGGGGGGGATGGGGTCCGGGCGCCGTGGGGTGGCACCGGGTTTGATGTCCCTGGCGCAGGGTTCGGTGGGTGTCTTGCGGCGCGGGGTTCGCTGATCAGGGGGGTAGTGGCTATTTCCCGCGCTCGGCCGTTCCCTGGCGGGGGGCGGGGCCGGGCCCCTGGGCGGGACCGAGCTGGATGGTCCGTGCGCGAGGTGGGCGCGGTGGCTTCCGGTGCGATGTCTGCGTTCTGTCTCTCTGGCGCAGGGCCGGGGGGCCGCCTGGCGCGGGGCCGGGTCGACGCGCTCGACGGAGGGCCATGCCGTGTCGCCGAAGAGGAAGCCTGTGCGGTGGGCTGGGGGCGGCCGGGTTCCGGGTACACTTTTGGTGGCTCGCCAAGCGGGCCGACTTCGCACGCCCACAGGCGATTCGTCCTCTCGGTCCGGGTCTCGACTCGGATGGGACGACTCAGGGCGTCAGGGCGGGAGCCATGCGCTTCCGCGGACAACCGAGAAACGCGCCCCTGCGGCGCTCTACCCAGGAGGACCATCACTCATGGCCCCCGTCGTCACCATGCGGCAGATGCTCGAGAGCGGCGTCCACTTCGGGCACCAGACCCGGCGCTGGAACCCGAAGATGAAGCGCTTCATCCTCACCGAGCGCAACGGCATCTACATCATCGACCTGCAGAAGTCGCTGGCCTTCATCGACCGCGCCTACGACTTCGTCAAGGAGACCGTCGCCCACGGCGGCACCATCCTGTTCATCGGCACCAAGAAGCAGGCCCAGGAGGCCATCGCCGAGCAGGCCGCGCGGGTCGGCATGCCCTACGTCAACCAGCGCTGGCTGGGCGGCATGCTCACGAACTTCTCCACCGTGCACAAGAGGCTTCAGCGTCTGAAGGAGCTCGAGGAGCTCGACTTCGACAACGTGGCAGGCTCCGGGCTCACCAAGAAGGAGCTCCTGATGCGCCGCCGCGAGAAGGACAAGCTCGAGCGCACCCTCGGCGGCATCCGTGACATGGCCCGCGTCCCGAGCGCCGTGTGGGTCGTCGACACCAAGAAGGAGCACATCGGGATCAGTGAGGCTCGCAAGCTGAACATCCCGGTCGTCGCGATCCTCGACACCAACTGTGACCCCGACGAGGTCGACTACCCGATCCCGGGCAACGACGACGCGATCCGCGCCGTCAGCCTGCTCACCCGCGTGGTCGCCGACGCCGTCGCCGACGGTCTGATGGCGCGTGCCGGCGCGACGACCCGCGGCGACGACAAGCCCGCCGCCGTCGCCGAGCCGCTGGCCGAGTGGGAGCGCGAGCTGCTCACCCGCTCGGACGAGGAAGCCGCTTCGGAGGCTCCGGCCGAGGCCGCCGCCCCGGAGGCCGCTGAGGCCCCTGCCGCCGAGGCCGAGGTCGCCGAGACCGCCGAGACCGAGGTCGCCGAGACCGCTGAGGCCGCCGAGACCGCCGAGGCCCCCGCCCAGCAGGACGCCGAGGCCGCTCCGGCCGCCCCCGCCGCCGAGGCCGAGGGCACCGAGCAGCAGGGCTGAGACCCCGTCAGGCCGTACGGGCACGGCGCCGTACGGCGAGCAATGCTCTTCACGGGTGGGTGTGCCTCACAGGGCGCACCCACCCGATCCACGACGACTCGACGAGGAAAGACAATGGCTTCCGTGAACATGGCCGACGTCAAGCGGCTTCGTGAGCTGACCGCCGCCGGCATGATGGACTGCAAGAAGGCCCTGGAGGAGTCGGAGGGCGACTTCGACAAGGCCGTCGACATCCTGCGTGTCAAGGGCGCCAAGGACGTCGGCAAGCGCGAGGCGCGCACCGCCTCCAACGGCCTGATCGCCGTCAAGCACGAGGGCGAGTCCCTCGCGGCGCTGCTCGAGCTCAACTGCGAGACCGACTTCGTCGCCAAGGGCGACCGCTTCCAGGAGCTGGCCGCCCGGGTCGTCGAGCACATCCTCGCCACGCGGCCGGGCGACGTGCCGAGCCTGCTGGAGTCCGACCTGGACGGCAAGAGCGTCAAGGAGCACCTCGACGAGGCCAACGCGGCGCTCGGCGAGAAGATCGAGATCCGTCGTTTCGTCGTGCTCGACGGCGGCTTCGTCGCCTCCTACATGCACAAGACCGACCCGCAGCTTCCCCCGGCCGTGGGCGTCCTGGTGCAGCTCGACACCCCGAACGCCGAGCTGGCCAAGGACATCGCGCAGCACACCGCCGCGATGGCCCCCAAGTACCTCAGTCCCAACTCCGTCCCGGCCGACGTGATCGAGAAGGAGCGCACGGTCTTCGAGCAGATGACCCGCGAGGAGGGCAAGCCGGAGGCCGCCATCGGCAAGATCGTCGATGGTCGCATCAACGGCTGGTACAAGGACTTCACCCTCCTGGAGCAGGCGTTCGTCAAGGACAACAAGAAGACCATCGGCAAGCTCGCGGCCGAGGCCGGGGTGAAGGTCCTGGGCTTCGCCCGCTACAAGGTCGGTCAGGCATAGGCTTAGCCCCGAGAGGGACCTGACCAGCTCATCATCACCACCGAGGAGGCCGCCGTCGTGCAGGAGAACCATCGATCCGCTACGCCGGCGGCTTCGTCGTACGACGGGCCGCTCCGCTGGAAGCGCGTCATGCTGAAGTTGTCGGGCGAGGCGTTCGCGGGCGCCGAGCCGCTGGGCATCGACCCGGTGGTGGTCGCCAAGCTCGCCGACTCCGTCGCCGAGGCCGTGCGCGAGGGCGTGCAGGTCGCGGTGGTCGTCGGCGGCGGCAACATGTTCCGCGGCGCCGCGCTGTCCGAGCGCGGCATGGACCGCGCCCGCGCCGACTACATGGGCATGCTGGGCACGGTCATCAACTGTCTCGCCCTGCAGGACTTCCTGGAGAAGCGCGGCGTCGAGACGCGCGTGCAGACGGCCATCACGATGCAGCAGGTCGCCGAGCCGTTCCTGCCCCGGCGCGCCATCCGCCACCTCGAGAAGGGGCGGGTGGTCATCTTCGGCGCCGGCCTCGGCTCGCCGTTCTTCTCCACCGACACCTGCGCCGCGCAGCGCGCGCTCGAGGTCGGTGCGGAGGCCGTGCTCAAGGGCACTCAGGTCGACGGGGTCTACGACTCCGACCCGCGCAAGAACCCCGATGCCGTCCGCTTCGACCAGCTCGACTACAGCGAGGTGCTGACGCGGGGCCTTGGAGTCATGGATGCCACCGCGATCAGCCTGTGCATGGACAACGGCCTGCCCATCGTGGTCTTCGACCTGATGGGCGAAGGGAACATCCTGCGGGCTGTCCGCGGTGAGAAGATCGGCACGCTGGTGAGTCCGGCAGGGAAATAGGGAGCCGCTGTGATCGACGAAACCCTCTTCGAAGCCGAGGAGAAGATGGACAAGGCGGTCGCGGTCGCCAAGGAGGACTTCGCGGCGATCCGCACCGGCAGGGTCAGTCCCTCGATGTTCAACAAGATCAATGTCGACTACTACGGGTCGCCGACCCCGGTGCAGCAGCTGGCCTCGTTCCACGTCCCCGAGGCCCGCATGGTCATCATCCAGCCCTACGACAAGGGTTCGATGAGCGCCATCGAGAAGGCGATCCGTGACAGCGACCTCGGGGTCAACCCCGGCAACGACGGCGCGGTGATCCGGGTGGTGTTCCCCGAACTGTCGGAGGAGCGCCGCCGGGAGTACATCAAGGTCGCCAGGAACAAGGCCGAGAGCAGCAAGGTCTCGGTGCGCAACATCCGCCGTCACGCCAAGGAGACCCTCGACAAGATGGTCAAGGACGGCGACACCGGTGAGGACGAGGTGCGGCGGGCCGAGAAGGAGCTCGACGACCTCACTCAGAAGCACGTCGCCAAGATCGACGAGCTGCTGAAGCACAAGGAGTCCGAGCTGCTCGAGGTCTGAGCAGGACGGCGGTTCACAGGTCAGGTTGGGGCGCTTCCACTCCGGTGTTGGCCGTGGGGGAGCGCCCTTGCCTCGTTCGACGCCCATCGCGCCCCCTCCCCGCCTCGCGGCGGCGCCGGCGGGAACGGGCGGCCGAGCGTGGTCGTGCCAGGAGAGTTGGGATCACTGTGGAAGGTACGGCGGCGGACGGTACCGAGCCGGCCGGCGGCCAGAGGCCCGACGAGCGTCCGTCCGCGCCTCCGGGCGCCGCACATCGGAACGCCACCGCCGAGGCCGCGGGCTCCGCGCAGGACCTCGGGCCGCAGGGCCCGCGCCCGGCCGGCGAGCCCGCCGGTGGTTCGCAGGGTGGTGGGCGGCCGAAGGGCATTCGTACCGGGCGTAATCTGCCCGCCGCGATCGGGGTGGGCGTCGTCCTCGGGGCGCTCGTGCTGGTGTCCCTCTACACCGTCAAGGCGCTGTTCCTGCTGGTGGTCCTGGCCGCGGTGGGCATCGGCGTCGTCGAGATGGCCCGCGCGCTCGCCACCCGCGACGCCCAGGTGCCGATGCCGACCGTACTGACCGGCCTGGTCGCCATGCTGGCGGGAGCATATTGGGGCGGCACGATCTGGCTGCTGGGCGCCTTCACGCTGACGGTGCTGGTCCTGCTCGTCCAGCGCATGCTCAAAGGCGCCGAAGGGTACGTCCGCGACGCCTCCGCCGGTGTGCTGACCGCGGTGTACCCGGCGCTGATCGCCGGGTTCGTGCCGCTCATGCTGAGCCATGAGGATGGCGCGGACCGGGTGGTGATCTTCGTCGCCGTCACCGTGTGCAGCGACATCGGCGGCTACTTCGCGGGCATCCTGTTCGGCAAGCACAAGATGTCGATCATCAGCCCGAAGAAGACCTGGGAGGGTTTCGCCGGGTCCGTGCTCGCATGCGTGCTGTGCGGGGCGCTGCTGGTGCGCTTCCTCCTGGAGGGCCAGCTCTGGCAGGGCGCCGTTGTGGGGGCGGTGGTCGCCGTGTGCGCCACGCTGGGCGACCTCGTCGAGTCGGTGATCAAGCGCGATCTCGGCATCAAGGACATGGGGAACGTGCTGCCGGGCCACGGCGGGCTGATGGACCGCCTGGACTCGCTGCTCGCCACGCTGTTCCCCGTCTGGCTGCTCCTGGCGATCTTCATCCCCTCCTGACGGCCCGCCGTCAGGGGACGCGTGCGGACAGCGGCAGCGCCTGGTGGCCGTGCTCGGCCACGGCGTGCAGCTCCTGTTCGGTGACCGGGGCGAGCCAGAGCCACCGCACCTCGTCGCCGCTGAAGGCGAACCCCGACAGATCGGGCAGCCCCGGCACGGCGTCGATCAGCACCACCCCCTGGTAGGCGGGTCCGAGCGGGAACGACGCCGCCTCGCGGTACCAGCGCGCCGTGTGGCCGTGCCCGAGCCAGGTCACCGAGTGCCACGGGTAGCGCGCCAGCCACAGCAACAGCTGCGCCGCCTCGGTCGCCTCGCTCCGCGTGGCGACCGCGAGCTCGATGCGCGCGTGGGTGTCCGGCCGGTCGTACTGCTCGACGGTGGGCATGCGCTGGCAGCTCATCCCCACGGTGGACAGCACGGTGTATCCGTCCTGCGGGCGTTCGGTGATGCCCACGGCCGGCAGCCGGTCGCCGCCGACGTCCCAATATCGCGCGGCCGGGCCGACGCGGGCGTCCAGGTGGCTCATCACGAACTGCTGGAACGACGGCCAGGCGGCGTCGCCGTGCCGCCATTCCCAGTACGAGCGGGCTTTGGCGATGCGCGGGGCCAGCCCTTCGAGGGCCTCGGCCAGCGGCCAGGCGAACGGAGACTCGCTGACGACGTCCCTGGCGTAGCCGGGCATGCCGCGTTCGAGGTCGGCCCACCCGGGAATGACGGCCAGCAGGTCGCCGTTGCGGTACAGGGCGGCGCCGTCGCCCTCCTCGAACCACAGCACTTCGAGCTCCTCCGCCGTGAACGGCGGGGTGCCCTCGGGGACGCGGGTGGTGCCGAGCGGCATGACGGGGGTCTGTCCGGACTCGATGCGCACCAGATCGACCGAGGAGGGTGCGGGGCCATGGTTGGCGAGCCACACGGCTCCGTGGATCCCGCCTTCGGCGTCGCGCAGGTAAGCTACCGAGGACAGCCCGTCGTGTTCGACGGTCACCACGCGGCTACCGTAGGGGCTGGTGTCGGTGAGGACGACATCGGTGGTGCCCAACGCATATCCGCCTTTCCGGTGAACGTCTCCCCGTTCGGCCGACGATCGCAATAGATCACACGGAATGGCTGTCCGCTGCAGCTTCCGGCAAACCGTTAAGAGAAGGACATGTCCGCCGAGCTAACCTTTGTCGCCCCCCGACGGGCGAAGCCGTCACGCCACCTGGCCGACCTGTCCATGGCGGAGCGCCGCACGGCCGTCGCCGAGCTGGGCGAGAAGCCCTTCCGCGCCGACCAGTTGTCCCGGCACTACTTCGAGCGGCTGACCACCGACCCCGAGCACATGACCGACCTGCCGGCGTCGTCGCGCGACCAGCTCGTGACGCGCCTGATGCCGAATCTGCTGACCTCGGTGCGCGAGATCACCTGTGACGAGGGCATGACCCGCAAGACGCTGTGGCGGCTGTTCGACGGGGCGCTGGTCGAGTCGGTGCTGATGCGCTACCCCGACCGCGTGACGATGTGCGTGTCGTCCCAGGCCGGGTGTGGCATGAACTGCCCGTTCTGCGCCACCGGGCAGGCCGGCCTGACCCGCAACATGTCCACGGCCGAGATCGTCGAGCAGGTCGTGTCCGGTGCCCGCGCCCTGGCCAGGGACGAGGTGCCCGGCGGGCCCGGGCGGGTGAGCAACATCGTCTTCATGGGCATGGGCGAGCCGCTGGCCAACTACAAGGCCGTGATCGGCGCCGTGCGCCGCATCGTCGATCCCGCTCCCGAGGGCCTCGGCATCTCCGCTCGTGGCGTGACCGTCTCCACGGTCGGGCTGGTGCCCGCCATCGACAAGCTCGCGAACGAGGGGCTGCCGGTGACGCTGGCGGTCTCCCTGCACGCCCCCGACGACGAGCTGCGTGACACGCTGGTGCCGGTCAACACCCGCTGGAAGGTCGGCGAGGTGCTGGACGCCGCCTGGAAGTACGCCGCCACCACCAAGCGGCGCGTCTCCATCGAGTACGCCCTGATCAAGGACATCAACGACCAGGAGTGGCGGGCCGACCTGCTCGGCCGCCTGCTCAAGGGCAAGCTGGTGCACGTCAACCTGATCCCGCTCAACCCGACCCCCGGCTCCAAGTGGACGGCCTCCCGCCCGGAGGACGAGCGGGCCTTCGTCCGCCGCCTGGAGTCGCACGGCGTGGCGGTCACCGTCCGTGACACCCGGGGCCGCGAGATCGACGGCGCCTGCGGCCAGCTCGCGGCCGCGCCGGAGGCCTGAGGTCACATATACCTGATCGTGTTCGCCAGCAGCGCGAGCAGGAGCAGGGTGCCGGCGCCGATGACGACCATGCGCCAGAACGCCGCCCACGCGGCCGACTTGGCGCCGGGGATCTTGCCGGCGGCATCGGCGGCGGCCTTCGCCGCCTTGCCCCAGCCCGCCCAGGTGTCGAGCGCGCGCTGGAAGTTGCGGCCGACGATGAACAGGATCGTCGCGATGACGATGATGATCAGAATGCGGCCGTCCGAACTTTCCATGGCGTACTCCCGCGGGGACGATTCCTGGCCCAGGTATGCCGAATTTATGGCAAACGCCTTCGCCGTGTGGGCGAAAGCCGGCGAGGACATCGGCCCAGGTCCGCTCGGCAAAGTAGCCATATACTGAAATATGCTCTTCATTCAGGTGAAGGCTTGCTTATCGGTTGATCTACGGATAATTGCCGTCATATCCGCCATATTCTGGCCGTCAGGTGAAGAGCCGAGAACTCATCGCCCTGTCCGCCGGACGGCGCGGCGGGAGTGGTAAGACTGGTGCCGACCGTGAGACGTGATGGGCGGGAGCGCGCGGCTGTGCAGGATGACGGGAAGACGGCCGGGCGGGCCGTGGACATCTACACCGACGGCGCGTGCAGCGGCAATCCAGGGCCCGGCGGCTGGGGGGCGGTGCTGCGCTACGGCCGCACCGAGAAGGAGATCTTCGGCGGCGAGGCCGGCACCACCAACAACCGCATGGAGCTGATGGCCGCCATCATGGCCCTGGAGAGCCTCACCCGGCCGGTCACCGTGCGCCTGCACACCGACAGCACCTACGTGCGCAACGGCATCACCCAGTGGCTGCGGAGCTGGAAGCGCAACGGCTGGCGGACGGCCGGCAGGCAGCCGGTCAAGAACGTGGACCTGTGGCAGCGGCTCGACGCGGCCGCCGCCCGGCACACCGTCGAGTGGCTCTGGGTGAAGGGCCACTCCGGTCACCCCGAGAACGACCGCGCCGACGCGCTGGCCCGCCGCGGCGCCGAGCAGGCCCGCGCCGATCAGGGCGCCCCGCACCCCGCCTGACGGGTCCCCGCGCGGGAGGGGGCGTGAGAAAACATCCTTAATGCGGCTTTTTGTGTAGTTCGCTGGACGACCCGCTGGGAACCTCGGAGCAACTCACACCGATCGTCCGAGGAGGCCGACATGCGCGCCCTGATCCCCGCCGGCCCCCGCCAGTTCGTCGCGGCCTTCGTCGAAGGGCTGCGGGTCATCGCCCGCCACACCCGCGCCTCGCGCCGAACCGGCCGAGACCGGAGGGCGCGAGGGGTTGAGGCGTCACGGGGCACGGAATGATGGCAGCGAGTCAACCGGACGGCCGACGGGAGCCACGCATGCGCATCGGTGTTGTCTTTCCCCAGACCGAGATCGGCTCGGACGCCGGCGCGGTGCGGGCGTACGGGCAGGCGGTCCAGGAGCTCGGCTACCGGCACGTGATGGCCTACGACCACGTCGTCGGCGCCGACCCCGAGGTGCACCGCGACTGGCGCGGCGTGTACGACGTGCACACCACCTTCCACGAGCCGATGGTGCTGTTCGGGTTCCTCGCCGCGCTCACCTCGCTGGAACTGGTCACCTCCATCATCATCCTGCCGCAACGGCAGACGGCCCTGGTGGCCAAGCAGGCGGCCGAAGTCGACCTGCTCACCTCCGGCCATTTCCGGCTGGGCGTTGGCCTGGGATGGAACGCGGTCGAGTACGAGGCCCTCGGACAGGACTTCGCCGTCCGCGGCAGGCGCGTCGAGGAGCAGGTGGGCCTGCTGCGCCGGTTGTGGACCGAGCGCACCGTCACCTTCCACGGCGAGTACGACCGGATCACCGGGGCGGGTCTCGCGCCCCTGCCGGTGCAGCGGCCGATCCCCCTGTGGTTCGGCGCGCAGTCGCCCCCGGCCTATCGGCGCGCCGGACGGCTGGCGGACGGCTGGTTCCCGCAGATGGGTCCCGGGCCGAGGCTGGTGGAGGCCAAGGCGGTGGTCGACGAGGCCGCGCTGCGGGCGGGGCGCGACCCCTCCACTCTGGGCATGGAGGGACGGGTGAGCTGGCAGGGCGACCCGGAGGAGGTGGCCGGCCTGGCCCGCCAGTGGCGGGAGGCCGGCGCCACGCACATCGCCGTCAACACCATGAACGCGGGCCTGGCGGGGGTGGACGGACACCTCGCGGCGCTGGAGACCGTCGCCGCGACGCTCGGACTGCGCGAGGTCAGGCCCGGCAGATGATCTCGCCGTGGACGACGGTGAACCAGGCGTCCTCGTGAGTTCCCCACTCCTGCCAGGCCTCGCTGATGCGTTGAAGGTCGCTCCGCGTGGCGCCGTAGGCCAGGGCGTGGTCGGCGAAGGCGGAGGCGACGACCCGTTCGGCCCACAGGCCGCTCCACCAGGCGCGGTCCGCCGGGGCGGCGAAGCACCAGACCGACGCGGTGGCGGTGACGTCGGTGAAGCCGGCCTGGCGTGCCCATGAGAGCAGCCGCCGACCGGCGTCGGGCTGTCCGCCGTTGGCCGCCGCGACCCGCCGGTACAGCTCGCGCCACTCGTTGAGCACCGGCGACTCCGGATACCAGGTGAAGGTGGCGTAGTCGGAGTCGCGGGCCGCGACCAGCCCTCCGGGGCGGCAGGCCCGGCGCATGGCGGCCAGGGCGCCGACGGGGTCGGCGACGTGCTGCAGCACCTGATGAGCGTGCACCACGTCGAACGAGCCGTCGGGATGGTCCAGGTCGTACAGGTCGCCGGTCTGGAAGGTGAGGTTCGTCAGGCCGGAGGATGCGGCCGCGTCCCTGGCCTGGGCGACGATGCTCTCGCTGGTGTCCATCCCGACGACGCGGCCGGGGGCGACCAGGTGGGCGAGGTCGGCGGTGATGGTGCCCGGGCCGCAGCCGACGTCCAGCAACGACATCCCGGGCCGCAGGTGCGGCAGCAGGTAGGCGGCGGAGTTGGCCGCCGTCCGCCAGGTGTGGGAGCGGAGCACCGACTCGTGGTGCCCGTGGGTGTAGACGGCGCGTGGTGCCGGCATGTCGATCAGTCTCCTCGGTAGCGCGATACCCGGAGACTATGCGGTCATCCACATCGTGAACATATTCGTCTTGCATCGCGAGACAAGATGACGTCGCGCCGGCGGTGAAGCAGGTGGCGGCAGGCGAGCGCACGAGTACGCCGGGCATGCCGGTCAGGCCGCTCGCCACGGTGACGTGGGCGGTGCGGGCGTGAGGGGCTGGTGGCTAGGGCCGGGTGCGGCGCAGGCGGATGTAGGCGGCCAGGGCCAGCGCGCACCAGAAGGCGGTGATGACGGCCAGCTCCGGCAGATGCCCGCCCAGGAAGCCGGGCCGTCCGGCGGCGCGCATCCAGCCGATGATCGGGACGGTCAGCCAGGCGATCGGGGCGAGGCTGACCAGCAGCATCGCCACGTACCCGCCGAGCAGGGCCAGGGCCGAGACCCCCGGGTCGGGCAGGATCGGGCGGCTGGTCAGCGCGCCGAGGGCGGTGCCGGTGACCAGCGACAGCACGTGCAGCGCGAGCCCGCCGAGCAGCACGACGGCGCCGGGTGTCCCGGTGAAGCCGATGGCCAGCGGGACGGCCAGGGCGAGCGCGGCCAGCACGGCGTTCACGGCCGCCGAGGCGGCCAGGCCGCCCGCCACCTCGCGTCCGGGGCGCCCGGCGGCGGTGGCGGAGATCAGTCGTTGCACGTCCGGCTCGGCGTCGAGCAGCCCGCGCGCCGCCCAGGCGAAGACGGGGACGAGCAGCGCCGCCGAGTCGGCGTAGGAGGACAGCTCCGTCCCGGGCGCCACCCGCACGGAGTACAGCACGATCATGATGGCCAGCAGCCCGGCGAACGGGTGGAGGACGCGGTGTGACCGCACGTAGGTGGCGATCTTGAACTGGGTGAGGGAGACCGTGGCTCTCATCGCGCCTCGCTTCCGGCGTGCGGCAGGGGGCGGACCACGGCCGGGTAGCCGTCGGCCCGGAGCTTGCGGACGACCGCCTCGGCCTCGCCGGCCTCCACCGCGATCTCGATGACGACGGTCGCGGCACCCATGGCCCCGGACGGGACGCCGGCAGGCGCGACCGGCGGGGACGGGGCGCCGGCAGGCGTCACAGATGGCGACGGTGAGAGTGTGGCCGGCGGGGACGGCGCGTCCGCCGTTGCGGCCGGCGTGGGGAAGGCGTCGGCGGAGGCGACACGTGGGGACGGTGTGCTGGTGGACGCGGTCGGCGGGGACAGGGCGCCGGCGGCGGTGGAGAGGGTGTCGGACGGGGCGTCGTGGCCGAGGGGGCGGACCGTCCGGTCGCCCACGTGCAGGCGCAGGACGCCCCGGTGCCCGGCCAGGCCGTTCTGGTGGTCGCTGACCACGACGATGCCGCCCGTCGCCACGACCTCCTCCATGATGGCCGGCAGCTCGGCGCGGGCCTGCGCGTCCAGTCCGGAGAACGGCTCGTCGAGGATGAGCAGGCCCGGCGGGGCCAGCAACGCCTGCGCCAGGCCCACCTTGTGGGCGCTCCCCTTGGACAGGTCGCCGAGGGGCACTTCCAGCAGCGCCGCCATGCCCAGGCGCTCCACCCACGGGTCGATCGCCGCCGGGGTGAGGCCGCGGACGCCGGCCATGCGGGCCAGGTAGGCGGCCACCGTGAACGGCTGCTCGACCGGGAAGATCTCCGGCGCGTACCCGACGACCGGCGGGCGGCCGGTGACGTGGCCCCGCGTCGGGGGCGTGGTGCCCGCGAGCAGTCTCAGCAGTGTGGACTTGCCGGCGCCGTTGCGCCCCGTGACCTCGGCGATCGTGCCGGGCGCAAGGTCCAGGCCGACCTCGTGGAGGACCCAGGGGGCGCGACGGGCGTAGCGGAAGGAGAGGTTCGCGAGCCGCATAGGTCGGCAAGCCTACCGGTCGGCGGCTAACTTCCTGGATTTCCCCATGTCATACGTTCAGAATGGTAAAGGAGGGAAATAATGGCCGGGGTGTGAACCTGGAGGATGTGGCGTGAACCGCTTTCCCCGCGTGCTCGGCGTGCGGACCGGCTATGACCCTGACCAGGTCGACGCGCTTATTCAGCGCATTGAGGCGACCCTCGGCCGCGGCGTCCTGGACGGCCCGCCGATCACCGCCGAGGAGATCCGCTCGGCTCGCTTCAACGCCAAATTGGGGGGATACAACGAGACGGCCGTCGATTACGCGCTCGACGCCTTCGTGATCGCGGTGGAGATCCGCGGCGATACGGCCGCGACGGGGGCTCCCGGCTCCGCGCCTTCACCGTCCGCCGCCGCTCCCGTGGCCGCGTCGCCCGCCGCCGCCGCGGAGTCCGCCTGGCCCAGGCCGGCGGCCCCTTCGGAGTTCGCCCGGCCCAAGCAGGCCGCCCCGTCCGACCCCGCCTGGCCGAAGCCGCCCGGTCCGCCGGAGTCCACCCGGCCGAGGCCGGCGTTCGAGCCGTTCCGTCCCGCTCCGGCGTCCGGCACGCCGAGGCCGGCCTCCCTGTTCGAGCCGGCCGACCCGCTGTCCGCGCCGGCCTTCTCCGCCCCGCAGGCCGCCCCGGTGCCCGAGCCCTCCGTGGCCGCCCCGATGCCCGGGCCGTCCGTGACCGCGCCGCCGTCCGGGGCGCGGGACGGCCAGGCGACCGCGGAGGGCGCCACAAGCAGGGTGGGCGTCAAAGGCGCGAAGGGTTCCAGTGGTTCGGAGGAAGACGACGACGCGCCGACGCTGCCGGGAATGCCCAAGGTGACGGCACGCGGCCCGGCCGCGCCGAAGGCGGGGGAGGCGTCCTCCGAGCGGTCCGGGACGGGCCCGCCGGCCGCGGCCTGGCTGGAGGAGCAGGCGGCGCGGGTCGAGCGCGTGCTGTTCCGGCCCGCCCGGCTCGGGGCCGGCTACAACGAGGACGAGGTGGACGTCTTCCTCGACCACGTGGTCGCGACCCTGCGCGGCACCGGTGACCACCCGTTGACGGCCGAGCAGGTGAGGAAGGCGACCTTCTCCACCGTCGTGTTCAAGACCGGTTACGCCGTGACCCAGGTGGACGCGTTCCTCGCCGAGATCGCCGGCGTCCTGGACCGCCGCGAGGCCCTGGTCGGGGAGCAGGGCCAGCCCGTGTGACGGCGTGCGGCGGTGGCGGGCCCCGTGCCGGTCAGCGGGTGCCCCAGGAGTAGGTTTGCTTGCGCAGCTTGAGGTAGACGAAGGTCTCGGTGGCGCGCACGGTGGGGATGGCCCTGATCTTGCCGAGGATCTCCAGCAGGTGGCTGTCGCCCTCGCAGACGACTTCCACCATGATGTCCAGCGAGCCGGCCGTGAGGACGACGTAGTCGATCTCGTCGATGGACGACAGTTTGTCGGCGACCGTCTCCAGGTCGCCCTCGCACTTGATGCCGATCATGGCCTGGCGCGGGAAGCCGAGGGTGAGGGGGTCGGTGACGGCCACGATCTGCATGACGCCGGCGTCCAGGAGGCGTTGCACCCGCTGGCGCACGGCGGCCTCCGAGAGCCCGACGGCCTTGCCGATGGCGGCGTAGGGCTTGCGCCCGTCGGTCTGCAACTGCTCGATGATCTGCTTGGAGATCTCGTCCAGCACCACCGGACCCGGCTTGGCGTCGTGGTTGTTGTCCCGTCGCGCCTTCGGCGGCGTCGTCATCTCCGCGTCCTTCCTCAGCACCCGAGACCGCTACAGCGCGGCGATTACGGAGTTGTTCCCGCCATGTTGCGGTCCTGGTGCGACATGTTGTCAGCTCGTCGTGCCCTGTCAAGCGAATTCGTAGCAATTTGATATATTCGCGACGAAATCCCTTGTCGTAGCCCCTGGCCTCTGTCAGAGTCGCGACAACTCAGCCACCTCCAGAGGAGGTCAACGTTGACCAGCCGTCTGCAGAACTTCATCAATGGTGAGCTCGCGGACGCCAAGAGCGGCCAGTTCTCCGACGTGATCGACCCGAGCACGGGGGAGGTCTACCTCCAGGCGCCGGTCTCCGGGCAGGAGGACGTGGACGCGGCCTACGCCGCGGCGCTCGCCGCGTTCGAGTCGTGGGGCCAGACCACCCCCGGCGAGCGCGCCGGCCACCTGCTGAAGATCGCCGACGCCATCGAGGCGCGGGCCGACGAGCTCGTCGAGGCCGAGTGCCGCAACACGGGCAAGCCGCGTGTGCGCATGGCCGAGGACGAGATCCCGCCGGCGGCCGACCACTTCCGCTTCTTCGCGGGCGCCGCGCGCACGCTGGAGGGCCCGACCTCCGGGGAGTTCCTCGCCGACCACACCTCGGTGATCCGCCACGAGCCGATCGGCGTGGTGGGCCAGGTGACCCCGTGGAACTACCCGATGATGATGGCGGTCTGGAAGATCGCCCCGGCGCTCGCGGCCGGCAACACAGTCGTGCTCAAGCCCTCCGACACCACCCCGGTGTCCACGGTGAAGCTGGCCGAGATCATCGGCGAGATCCTCCCGCCCGGCGTCTTCAACGTCGTCGTCGGCGACCGTGAGACCGGCGCGAGGGTGGTGGGCCACCCGTCGGCGTCGATGGTGGCGATCACCGGCTCGGTGGGCGCGGGCGTCCAGGTCGCCAAGTCGGCGGCCGACGACCTCAAGCGGGTGCACCTGGAGCTGGGCGGCAAGGCGCCGGTCGTCGTGTTCGAGGACGTCAGGGACATCCCCGCGGTGGCCGAGGCGATCGCGGGCGCCGGCCTCTACAACGCGGGCCAGGACTGCACCGCGGCCTGCCGGGTGCTGGTCCACGAGAGCATCCACGAGCCGTTCCTCGCCGCGCTGGCCGAGGCGGCGGCGGCCACCAGGACCGGCGGCCTGGAGGTCGAGGACGCCTTCTACGGCCCGCTCAACAACGCCGGCCAACTGGCCAGGGTCGAGGGCTTCCTTGAGCGCGTGCCCGGTCACGCCAAGGTCGTCACCGGCGGGCGGCGCGTGGGCGACAAGGGGTACTTCTTCGAGCCGACGGTGGTCGACGGGCTCCAGCAGGACGACGAGATGATCCAGACCGAGGTGTTCGGGCCGGTCATCACGGTGCAGACCTTCTCCGACGAGGCCGAGGCGCTCACCAAGGCCAACGACGTGAAGTACGGCCTGTCGGCGTCGGTGTGGACCTCCGACCACGGCCGGGCCATGCGGATGTCGCGGCGGCTGGACTTCGGCGTGGTGTGGGTGAACACCCACATCCCGTTCGTCTCTGAGATGCCGCACGGCGGGTTCAAGCACTCGGGCTACGGCAAGGACCTGTCGGTCTTCGGCCTGCACGACTACACCCGGGTCAAGCACGTCATGCACTACATCGGTGAGTGATCACCGAGCACCACACGCACTACATCGGCGCACGCCGCCGACATAGGTAAGGGATAAGCCTGGAATGACGGATATCCAGGCGGGCAAGGAGGCGGCCTCCGCGGTCGCCTCCGACATCTCCACGGTGCCCGCCATCGAGCTCGACGGGGTCGTCAAGGAATACCAAGCGCACGGGGAGATCGTCCAGGCCGTCAAAGGGGTCAGCCTGTCGATCTCCGAAGGCGAGTTCTTCTCCATGCTGGGGCCCTCGGGCTGCGGCAAGACAACCACCATGCGGATGATCGCCGGGTTCGAGGACCCCACGCGGGGCGCCGTACGGCTGCAGGGGCAGGACGTCACCGACGTCCCGCCGAACAAGCGCGACGTGAACATGGTCTTCCAGTCCTACGCGCTGTTCCCGCACATGAACGTCTGGGAGAACGTGGCCTTCGGGCTGCGGCGCAGGCGCGTCCCCGACCAGGAGCTCAGGCGGCGGGTCGGCGAGATGCTGGAGATCGTGGACCTCACCGGCCGCGAGAAGCGCCGGCCGCGCGAGATGTCCGGCGGTCAGCAGCAGCGGGTCGCCCTGGCCCGGGCGCTGGTGAACCACCCCAGGGCGCTGCTGCTGGACGAGCCGCTCGGCGCGCTGGACCTCAAGCTGCGCCAGGCGATGCAGATCGAGCTGAAGCGCATCCAGCGCGAGGTGGGCATCACCTTCGTGTACGTGACCCACGACCAGAACGAGGCGCTCACCATGAGCGACCGCATCGCCGTCATGAACGACGGCCTGGTCGAGCAGCTGGCCGGTCCGAGGGAGATCTACGAGCGGCCGGCGACCAAGTTCGTCGCCGGGTTCATCGGCACCTCCAACCTGCTCGCCGGCACGGCCGAGCGGGTCGACGGGGGCATGGCGATGGTGCGGCTCGGGGAGCGTGACCGGGTGCTGGTGCCGGTCGCCGAGGGGACGGGGCTGGACGGCCCGGTCGAGGTGACCGTGCGGCCCGAGAAGATCAGGATCTCGCGGGAGGAGCCCGTCGCGGACCTCAGCGCCGTACGGGGCACCGTGGCCGAGGTGGCCTATCTCGGCACCTACAACAGCTATGCCGTGAACCTGGCGGGCGGGGCGGAGTTCACGGTCTTCGAGCAGAACGCCAACGACAGCAGCATCACGGCGGAGCGCGGTGACTCCGTCTGGCTGTCCTGGCAGCCGCACCACTCGTACGCGATAGGAAGTTGAACCACCTCATGACCCCTCCTCGTGATCTCGCGTTCCTGCGTGGCCTGACCCAGCGTCGCGGCCTGCCCCCGAACCGTGGCGGCGACGGCGTCAGCCGGCGTGACGCCCTGCGCCTGGCGGGCCTGTCGGCCGCCGCGATGGGCCTGGCGGCCTGCGGCGTCCAGGGCAAGAAGGTCGAGCCGCCCAAGCCGAGCGCGGCCGCCGGCTACTGGGCCGACAAGACCAAGAACGGGACGCTGCGCTTCGCCAACTGGCCGCTCTACATCGACAAGGACGGCAAGAAGTACCCGACCCTGGAGAAGTTCACCAAGGAGACGGGCATCAAGGTCACCTACCAGGAGGCCATCCAGGACAACTCCACCTGGTTCGGCAAGATCCAGCCGCAGCTCGCCGCCGGCCAGGACATCGGCTACGACCTGATGGTGATGACCAACGGCATCCAGCTCACCCGGGCGATCGCGCTCGGCTACCTGGTGGCGCTCGACCACGAGAAGCTGCCGAACTTCGCCGCCAACGCGGGCGCCAAGTACAAGAACCCCACCTACGACCCGGACAACACCTACACGATTCCGTGGCAGTCGGGCATCACCGGCATCGCCTACAACCCCAAGTACGTCGACGGGGAGATCGCGAGCATCCAGGAGCTCTGGAACCCCAAGTACAAGGGCAAGGTCGGCATGCTGCTCGACACCCAGGAGATCGCCAACTTCGGGCTGTTCGCGCTCGGCATCGACCCGGACAAGTCCACCCAGGCCGACTGGGAGAAGGCCGGCCAGAAGCTCCAGCAGCAGCGCGACGCCGGGCTCGTGCGCAAGTACTACGAGAACGACTACGTGGACGCGCTGGTGCGCGGCGACATCTGGATCTGCATGGCCTGGTCGGGTGACGTGTTCCAGCAGATCGCCGAGGGCCAGGATCTGAAGTTCGTGATCCCTCAGGAGGGGGGCACGATCTGGACCGACAACATGTGCATCCCCAAGACCGCGCAGAACCCGGTCGACGCCCTGGCCATGATGGACTACGTGTACAAGCCCGAGGTGGCGGCGGCCCTGGCCGAGTACATCAACTACATCACCCCTGTGCCCGGCGCCCAGCAGGTCGTCAAGGCCGACGCCGCCAAGGCGAGCGGGGAGGACAAGAAGTCGCTCGAACTGCTGGCGAGCAGCCCGCTGATCTTCCCGTCGGAGTCCGACCTGGCCAAGCTGCGCACCTACAAGACCCTGACGCCGGCCGAGGAGAAGGTCTTCGAGCGCATCTTCCAGCCGATCGCCCAGGGCTAGCGCCATGAGACGCAAGCTCGCGCCCTACCTGCTCATCCTCCCGGGCGGGCTGTGGCTGGTGCTGTTCCTGGTGGTCCCGCTGGTGTTCATGGCCTCGGTCTCCACCCAGGAGGGCGACGTCGTGTACGGCTTCGTCCAGACCTTCCACCTGGCCAACTACACCGACGCGCTGGTGCAGTACAAGACGCAGTTCCTGCGGTCGGTCGGCTATGGTCTCGCCGGCACGGTGGCGGCCATCGCGCTCGCCTACCCGGTGGCGTACTGGATCGCCTTCAAGGGCGGCAGCCGCAAGTCGACCTACCTGCTGCTGGTGCTGCTGCCGTTCTTCGTGTCGTTCGTGCTGCGCACGGTGTCGTGGAAGTTCCTGCTCGCCGACGACGGCATCCTGCTGCAGCCGCTGAAGGACGCGGGGATGCTGCCGGCGGACTTCCACATTTTGGCGACCTCGGTCGCGGTCATCGGCGGCCTGACCTACTGCTACATGCCGTTCATGATCCTGCCGATCTACGTTGCGCTGGAGCGGGTGGACCCCCGCGTGGTGGAGGCGGCCCACGACCTGTACGCCACGCCCCGCGAGTCGTTCACCAAGATCGTGCTGCCGCTGTCCCTGCCGGGGGTGTTCGCCGGAGTGCTGATGACCTTCGTCCCGATGACCTCCGACTACGTCAACGCCGCGATCCTCGGCGGCCCGGCCAACACGATGATCGGCAACATCATCCAGACGGAGTACCTGACGAACAACAACTACCCGGTCGGCGCCGCGCTGTCGTTCACGCTGATGGCGGTGATGCTCGTCGGCATCTTCGTCTACGCCCGGGCCCTCGGCACCGAGAACGTCCTCGAGGCGGCGGCCCGATGAGCGGCCCGGCGAGCACCCCCGTGAGCACCCCGGTGAGCACCGCGACCGCGCCGCGGGCCGAGGCGCCCGCGCCGGGGCCGCCGCGCCGCGGACGTTCCCGCAAGGGCGACCGCGTGCTGTTCGCCTACACCTGGCTCGTGCTGGTGTGGCTGTTCCTCCCGATCGCCGTGATGATCGTGTTCGGGTTCAACGACACCAAGAGCAAGTCGAACGTGAGCTGGCAGGGCTTCACCTTCAAGTGGTGGGGGCGGCTCGGCGACTACCCCGAGCTGACCGGCGCCCTGTGGAACTCCATCTCGATCGCGCTGATCGCCACGGCCGTCACCACCGCGCTCGGCACGCTGATGGGCATCGCCCTCGGCCGCTACCGCTTCCGCGGGCAGGGGGCCACCAACCTGGTCATGTTCGCGGCGATCTCCTCGCCCGAGCTGGTCATGGGCACTTCGCTGCTGTCGCTGTTCATCAGCATGGGCGTGCAGACCGGCTACTGGACCGTCGTCATCGCGCACGTGCTGTTCTCGGTGTCGTTCGTCGCGGTGACCGTGCGGGCCCGGGTCGTCGGCCTGGACGGCTCGGTGGAGGAGGCCGCGCGCGACCTGGGCGCGTCGACCTGGATCACCTTCTGGCGGGTCACCTTCCCGATGATCCTCCCGGGTGTCATCTCCGGGGCGCTGCTGGCGTTCGCGCTGTCGATCGACGACTTCGTCATCACCCAGTTCACCAGCGGCACGACCACCACCTTCCCCCTGTGGATCTACGGCGCCGTCCGCATCGGCGTCCCGCCACAGGTCAACATCCTCGGCACGCTGATCTTCGCGGTCGGCGTGGCGATCGCCGTGATCAACACGGTGACCTCCCGCCGTCGCACCTGACGCGGGAGACCATCACCCGGCCACCCTGCCGGGACATACGACGCAGTTCGTAGGGACGTGAAATTCGTGGATCCGCTGAAAGCACTGGCTGACGCGGAGCGTAAGCCGTACTGGTTGGACAGTCCGGACAAACCCGAGCCGCTGCGGCGGCTCTTCGAGGAGACGGCCGCCGACCTGGCCGTGGTCGGCGGCGGGTTCTCCGGCCTGTGGGCGGCCCTCATGGCCAAGGAACGCGACCCCTCGCTCGACGTCGTCCTGCTCGAGGGCCGGCGCGTCGGCTGGGCCGCCTCCGGGCGCAACGGCGGCTTCTGCGTCGCCAGCCTCACCCACGGGCTCGCCAACGGCCTGGCGCGCTGGCCGCAGGAGATCTCCACCCTCGTGCGGCTCGGCCGGGACAACCTCGACGAGATCGAGCGGACGGTGGCCCGGTACGGCATCGACTGCGCCTTTGAGCGCACCGGCGAGCTGCACGTGGCCACCGAGCCGTGGCAGCTCGACGGCATGGCGCAGGACGTGGAGATCGCCCGCGAGCTGGGCATGGACCACCGTCTGCTCGACCGGGACCAGGTGCGCGCCGAGGTGGCCTCGCCCACCTACGCGGGCGGGCTGTGGGACCGTGACGGCTGCGCGATGCTCGACCCGGCGCGGCTCGCCTGGGGCCTGCGCGAGGCGTGCCTGTCGCTCGGGGTGCGCATCTACGAGCGCAGCCCGGTGCGCTCGCTCAGGGACGACGGGACGGCCATCGAGCTGACCACCCCGCACGGCAAGGTGCGCGCCGCCAAGGTCGCCCTCGGCACGGGGGTCTTCCCGCCGCTGCTCGGCCGGCTGAAGAACTTCGTCGTGCCGGTGTACGACTACGCGCTGATGACCGAGCCGCTGTCACCCGAGCAGCTCGCCTCCGTCGGCTGGCGCAACCGGCAGGGCATCGGCGACGGGGCCAACCAGTTCCACTACTACCGGCTCACCGAGGACAATCGCATCCTGTGGGGCGGCTACGACGCCGTGTACTACAACGGCGGCCGGGTCAGGCAGGAGTACGAGCAGCGCGACGCGACCTTCGCCACGCTGGCCTCGCACTTCTCCACGACCTTCCCCCAGTTGGAGGGGGTCCGCTTCACCCACCGCTGGGGCGGGGTGATCGACACCTGCAGCCGGTTCAGCGCGTTCTTCGGCAAGGCGCACCGGGGACGGCTGGCCTACGCGGTCGGCTACACCGGGCTCGGGGTCGGCGCGACGCGGTTCGGCGCCAACGTGATGCTGGACCTGCTGTCGGGGGAGCCGACCGAGCGCACCGAGCTTCGCATGGTCCGCGAGAAGCCGGTGCCGTTCCCGCCGGAGCCGCTGAGGTCGGGCGTCATCCAGCTCACCCGCTGGTCGATCGCGCAGGCCGACGCCCACGAGGGCCGCCGCAACATCTGGCTGCGCACCCTGGACCGGCTGGGGCTCGGCTTCGACTCCTGAACGCGAGGCGGGCGACCGGTCATCGGCGAACCGGTGACCGGCCATCGGTGGACCGGTGATCGGTCGTCCGCGCTCGGCGGCCGGTCGCCGGCGGACCGGCACCGGCTCCGGCCCCGGCTCGCGAGGGCCGGGGCCGGTACCGGAGATCAGTGCTCTGAGCGCACCTTCGCGGTGGGCGCGGAGGTCGCGGTCGCGGGGTTGTAGCCGGTGGCCGACACCGTCACCCGGACCGAGATCCTGGCCCCGCGGTCGTGTCCCGTGAGGTGGTAGGCGTGGCCGGTGGCCCCCCTGACGGGGACGCCGTCGCGCAGCCACCGGTAGGCGACCTTGTCGGGGGACGGCGTCCAGGTGCCGGGGGAGGCGGTCAGCGTCCGGCCGACCTTGGCGGCGCCGGTCACGGCCGGCGCCCGGCCCGGGGCGATCGTCCCCGGCGCGACCGGCGCGGTGGGCTGCGAGGTCGCCGACGCCGGGGCGAGGTAGGGGTCGTCGGTGCTCACCGTGACCGTCACGGCCTTGCCGAGGTCGGCCGGACGGGGACGGAACGTCGGGCCGGTCGCGCCGGAGACCGGCGCCCCGCCGACCGACCACTGGTAGGTGAAGCCCGCCACCTGCCGCGACCAGGAGCCGCTGGAGGCGGTGAGTTCGCCGCCGACCGCGGCGGCGCCGCTGATCACCGGGGCCGCGGTGGCGGTCACCGCGGGCCTGCGGGCCTCGTTCAGGTCCACCTCGGCGGCGCGGACGAACACCTGCCGGTGGGCGTACCAGAGCTGGTAGTACCGGTCCTGGCCCTTCAGGTCGGTGCGGTCGCCGGGCGCGGACCCGTCGAAGGTGGTCGCCCGGTAGTAGTCGGTGACGACGTCGTCGTCGCTGACCGCGTACTCCTGCCCGGCGGGGATCTTGTACTCCAGCGGCGACAGCGCCTGCACCGGGATGCCGGTGCCGGTGTAGGCCGAGGTCTCGGGATAGGCGCGGCCGTAGATGTTCGCCGGGGTCGTCGCCGGGGCGGCCGTGACGGTCTTGGCCAGGGCGCGCACCGCGACGGGCCTTTCGGCCGGGTTGTGCAGCCAGGTCAGCGACCCGGCCCACCACACGCCGAGCCAGTCGCCCTGCACCTGCGCCACGACGAGCTTCTGCCCGGAGGTCACGCGCGCGCTGACGTCGCTGGCGTAGGTCGTGCCGTCCGCGCCGGCCGGCTTCCAGCCCGGGTCCCTGGCAAGCGGCGCGTCGTCGGAGGGGGCCTGGTGCAGCGGGACGAAGTTGGTGCCCGCGCCGGGGACGCATTCGGGTGAGTTGGGGGAGGCCGCGGCGCACCCGGTGACGGTCTGAGGGTTGCCGGCGTAGCCGGTGCGCACCTCGACCACGTCGCCGGGCGCGACGTCGGCCGTGGCCGGCCGCGCGCCGCCGACCGGGGCGCCGAGCAGCTCGAAGTAGTGGTCCCAGTCCCAGTACGGCCCCGGGTCCCAGTGGACGCTCTTGGTGGCGCCGAGCACGGTCCCGGGCACCTGGTCGTGGCCGATGACGTGCGCGCGGTCCAGCGGGATGCCGTACTTGGCCGCCAGGTGCCTCACCAGCGCGGCCGAGGTCTGGTACATCGACTCGGTGAACCACGCGGCGGTGCCGGCGAAGCCCTCGTGCTCGATGCCGATCGAGTGCATGTTCACATACCAGTTGCCGGCGTGCCAGCCCACGTCCTTGGGGTCGAGGTGCTGGGCGATGTGCCCGTCGGAGGAGCGGATGGTGTAGTTCCACGCCAGGTAGGTCGGGTCCTGGACCAGCCGGATGGAGGGGTCGTAGTAGCCCTCGGTGTCGTGGATCACGATGTACTTGAGCTTCGGCCCGCCTGGCCCGGTGCGGTCGGCGAGGTCGTGGTTGCCGTAGGCGGTGGTGCCGTCGGGGTCGGTGGCCTTCGCCTTGGCGTACGGCGCCTCGATCCACTCGCAGTCCAGCCCCGCCGGGCAGTCGATCTCCACGGCGGCCGCCTGGGCGGGCACGGGGACCGAGGCGTCGGCGGGCAGGGTGACCCGCTGGCCGTCCTGGGTGAGGCGGCTCTGGCCGTCCTTCAGGGTCCGGTACACCTGCGGGACGAAGTCCTTTTTGCCGCCGAGGCGGGCGACCGCGTCGCGCCAGCCACCGAGCCCTTCGCCGCCCCGGTGGTAGGAGGCCAGCACGGCGGCGCCGCCGCAGACGCCGGCGTTGGCGTCCTGCCTGAGGGCGGCCGGCGACAGGCCGGTGAGGGCGGCGGCGGTGTCGATCTGGCTCGCGGGCGCGGCCGTGCGGCCCTTGCCGGCGCCGTCCTGGGCCGGGGGCGCCTGCGCGCTCAGACCGAACAGCCCGTAACCGCCGTCGCCGTTCGGGCGGCCCTGGTGGTCGTCCCAGCGGGACTGCATGTAGGACACGGCCTTCAACAGCGCCTCGGGCACGCGGGAGGCCTTGGCGGCCTCCGCGAACGCGGCCTCGCGCGTCGGCGCGGCCACCGTCGCGGCGCAGGAGACGGAGGGGGCTGAGGCGGGGCCGGCGCTCGTCGCGAGGGCGGCGGAGCCGGCCGACAGCAGAAAGGCCGTGGCCACGCCCGCCACGGCCATGCTGCGTGCTGGAGATTTCACGGATGTGACTCCTTTTCGACCGCCCGGGAGTGGAGGCTCCCGGGCCTGAGCCATCACATCGCCGTGACGTCGCTTCGCGCCAGGGCATCGAGTAAAGAAACGGTTAAGATCGGCAGCAAAGTAGTAGTACGGCACACTCTGGGCGTCTTCCCCCGAAATCACACCCTGCGAGTTGCGGTGTGACGTGCATTTTGCTCCGTTATGGGCAGTAGGCCATCAATCAACCCCTGCTAGAGGGCGTAATAAGGATGGTGGGATGTCCGGTCTCGGGGAATCGATCGCCGTAGGTGTCGAAGAGGAATTCCACGTCGTGGACCTCGAGACGCGTCACCTGGTGCCTCGCGCCGAGAGCCTGCTCGAGCGTTTACCGCAGGAGCGGTTCACCCATGAGCTGCAGCGTTCGGTCGTGGAGTCCAACAGCCGTCCCTACGTCCGCCTGGAGGACCTCGGCCACGACCTGACCGCGCTGCGCCGCACGGTCGTCGAGGCGGCCGACGGCCTCGGGCTCGGCATCGTCGCCGCCGGCACGGTGCCGCTGGTCGACCGGGCCGCGCTCAAGGTCTCGCCGGACGCGCGGTACGAGAAGATGCTGGAGGACTACCAGCTCCTCACCCGCGAGCAGCTGATCTGCGGCGCGCAGGTGCACGTGGACGTGGCCAACCGCGACCTGGCCGTCGAGGTGGCCCACCGCGTCGCCCGGTGGCTGCCGCCGCTGCTCGCGCTCAGCGCGAGCTCCCCGTACTGGATGGGCGCCGACAGCGGGTACGCCAGCTCCCGCACCCTGGTCTGGCAGCGCTGGCCCACCACCGGGCCTGTGCGCCGCTTCTCCTCGGCCGCCGAGTACGACCGGATGGTCGCCGACCTGGTGCGCTCCGGCGTGATCAGCGATCCCGGGATGATCTACTTCGACGTCCGCCCCTCGGCGCACGTGTCCACGGTCGAGATGCGCATGTGCGACGCCTGCCCCCGGGTGGAGGACGTCCTGCTGCTGGCCGGGGTGTTCCGCGCGCTCGTCATGCGCGAATTGGAGGCCATCGAGAACGACGGGCCCGTCCAGCAGGAGATCCCCATGGAGCTGGTGCGGGCCGCCACCTGGCGGGCCGCCAGGTCAGGCATGGAGGGAGCCCTGGTCGACCCGGCCGACGGCACGGCCAGGCCCGCCGCCGAGGTGATCAGGCGGATGCTCGACGACCTGCGGCCCCAGCTATCGGCCACCGGCGACTGGGAGGCCGTCACCACGCTGGCCGAGTACGCGATCGGCCGGGGAAGCTCGGCCGACCGCCAGCGTCAGATCCTCGCGCACGGCGGCACCTTCGCCGACGTGGTGGATCGGCTGGTCGCCGCCACCCGCTCCGACGGCTGGCAGGCGGAGTTCGGCGGCCCCATCCCGCGCCTGACCACCGAGCTGCTGGAGGACTACCGGGGGGTGCAGGACGAGGCCGTGATCGAGGGCATCGTGCGCGAGCCCTACCAGCCGGTCTTCCAGATCCTCGACAAGCTCGGCTCTGCGGAGCTGTGCCGGCGCGAGGCCCTGCGCGACGCCCGCATGAACGAGACCGGCATGACGTTCAACGCCGAAGGGCAGGACGGGGCGCAGGACCGCGGGCCCGGCCGGGAGGGCGCGGAAGACGACCGCAAGATGCCCCTGGACCTGGTGCCGAGGCTGATCGCCGGCGACGACTGGGCCAAGATCAGCGGCGGCATGCCGCAACGGGTCCGCGCCCTGGAGGCGTTCCTGCAGGACGTCTACGGCCGGCGCGAGGTGATCAAGGACCGGGTGATCCCGGCCTGGATCGTGGACGAGTCCCCGGGCTACCGGCCCGCCGGCTGGCGGGTGCACAGCGCCGCGATCAGGGCCTCGGTCGCCGGCCTCGACGTCGCCCGCGACGGGGCCGGACGCTGGGTCGTCCTGGAGGACAACCTCAGGGTGCCCTCCGGCATCGGCTACGCGGTCGGCAACCGCCGCACCGCCGTCCACGCCCTGCCCGAACTCGACCGCGCCGGCGTCCTGGACCCCGAGGGCGCCGCCGGGCTGCTGCGCGAGGCGCTGCTCGCGGCCTCCCCCGCCTCCGACCCGGTCCTCGGCGTGGTGACCTCCGGACCGTCCGACCCCGCCTACTACGAGCACCGCACCCTCGCCGAGGAGATGGGCGCGGTCCTGGCTGAGCCCGGCGACCTGTCGGTCCGCGACGGCGCAGTGTACGCCGCGGGGCGGCGGGTGGACCTGCTGTACCGCAGGATCGACGAGGACGACCTGCTCGGCGGCCCGCTCGGCCCCGCCCTGCTGGAGGCCGTCGAGAGCGGCGCCCTCACCCTGGCCAACGCGCCGGGCAACGGCGTGGCCGACGACAAGAGCCTGTACCGCTACGTGCCCCGGCTCATCGACTACTACCTGGGAGAGCGCCCGTTGCTCGCCAACGTCCCCACCTACCTGTGCCGCGAGCCCGAGGACCGCGAGCAGGTCCTCGACCGTCTGCCGGAGCTGGTGGTCAAGCCGGTGGACGGCTACGGCGGCCAAGGAGTGATCATCGGTGAGCACGCCTCCGCGCGGGAGCTGGAGCAGGTGCGCGAGCGCATCCTCGCCGAACCCGAGCGGTGGGTCGCCCAGGAGACGATCGCCCTGTCCACCCACCCCACCTTCGACGGCGAGCGGATGCGCCCGCACGCCGTCGACCTGCGCGCGTTCGTGTTCCTGGGCAAGGACGCGGTCGTCCCGCGCGCGGCGCTCACCCGCGTCGCCCCCGCCGGGAGCATGATCGTCAACTCCTCCCAGGGCGGCGGGGCCAAGGACACCTGGCTGCTGAAGGAGGCCCTCTGATGTGCGGTCTCGCCGGAGAGATCCGGTTCGACGGCCGCGCGGCCGACATCGGCGCCGTCCAGCGCATGACCGAGACCATGACCGACCGGGGGCCGGACGGCACCGGCCTGTGGTCGCTCGGCCCGGTCGCCCTCGGGCACCGGCGGCTGCGCATCATCGACCTGTCCGACCGGGGCGCCCAGCCCATGGTCGACGCCGAGGCCGGCCTGACCGGGGTGTTCAACGGCTGCCTGTACAACTACCGGGAACTGCGCGAGGTGCTGCTGGCGGAGGGCTACCGGTTCTTCTCCACCTCCGACACCGAGGTGCTGCTGAAGTCCTACCGCCACTGGGGCCCACGCTGCGTCGAGCGCTTCAAGGGCATGTTCGCCTTCGCCGTCGCCGAACGCGACACCGGCCGGCTCGTCCTCGGCCGCGACCGGCTCGGCATCAAGCCGCTCTACCTCACCCGGGACGCCGCCCGGCTGCGCTTCGCCTCCACCCTGCCCGCGCTCCTGGCCGGCGGTGGCGTGGCCACCGACATCGACCGGGTGGCGCTGCACCACTACATGACCTTCCACTCGGTGGTGCCCTCGCCCCGCACCATCCTGACCGGCGTGGAGAAGCTGCCGCCCGCCACGGTCCGCACCATCGAGCCCGACGGCACGAGCAGCGACGACCACTACTGGAACCCGCCCTACGCCCGCCCGGCCGGCGGCGCCCCGGGCAGCGGCGAGGTGCAGCTCGACGTGCTGCGGGCCGGGCGGGAGGAGATGGGCCCCGGCGAGTGGCGCGAAGCCGTGCTGGACGCCCTGCGGGCCGCCGTGCGGCGCCGCATGGTGGCCGACGTGCCGGTCGGGGTGCTGCTGTCCGGCGGCCTGGACTCCAGCCTGATCGTCGCCCTGCTGGCCGAGGAGGGCCAGCGGGACCTGGCGACCTTCAGCGTGGGCTTCCACGCGGCGGGCGGGGAGTCCGGCGACGAGTTCGCCTACTCCGACCTGGTGGCCCGGCACTTCGGCACCGACCACCACCGCATCATGGTCGACGACCTGCGGCTGCTGCCGTCCCTGGAAAGCGCCGTGGCGGCGATGAGCGAGCCGATGGTCAGCCACGACTGCGTCGCCTTCCATCTGCTGTCGCAGGAGGTGTCCAAGCACGTCAAGGTGGTGCAGTCCGGCCAGGGCGCCGACGAGGTGTTCGCCGGCTACGACTGGTACCCGCCGCTTGAGGACGTGGCGCGCGAGGACGCCGCCGAGGTGTACGCGAAGGTCTTCTTCGACCGCCCGCACGAGGACCTCGCCCGCATCCTCCAGCCGGACTACCTGCTGGAGAAGGACGTCAGCGGCGACTTCGTCCGCCGCCACCTCGCCATGCCCGGCGCCGACACCGCCCTGGACGCCGTCCTGCGCCTGGACACCGGCGTCATGCTGGTCGACGACCCGGTCAAGCGGGTCGACAACATGACGATGGCCTTCGGGCTGGAGGCCCGCACCCCGTTCCTGGACCACGAGCTGGTCGAGCTGGCCGCCACCTGCCCGCCGGAGCTGAAGCTGGCCTCCGGCGGCAAGGGGGTGCTCAAGGCCGCCGCGCGCGGCCTGGTCCCCGACGAGGTCATCGACCGGCCCAAGGGCTACTTCCCCGTACCGGCCATCCGCCACATCCACGGGCCCTTCCTCGACCTGGTCGGCGACGCCCTCACCGGGCAGGTGGCCCGCGACCGCGGCCTGTTCCGGCCCGCCATGGTGGACAAGCTGCTCGCCGCGCCCGGTGAGCACCGAACGACCCTGGGAGCCAACGCGTTGTGGCAACTTGGACTCCTGGAGTTGTGGTTGCAAGCACAAGGAGTCTGACGTCGACATCTCATGGATCTGCCGATCGCCCGCCCTGTCGCCCGACAACAGGTCGGTCGCCTACGTCAGCGACCGCGACGGCTCCCCACGCGTGTGGGTCCAGCCGCTCGAACGCGACGGCGCGCGGCGCGCGCGGGTGCTCGACACCGGCCCCGAGCCGGTCGGCGACGTGCTGTGGTCGCCGGACGGCGAGTGGCTGGCCGTCACGGTGTCACCCGGCGGGGGAGAGCACACCCAGGTGTGGGCGACGCGGCCGGACGGCGCCGACCGCCGCCTGCTCGCCGGCCCGACCGGCAGCCCGGCCAAGGGCTCGGCGGTGTTCGTCCGCTGGACCGGGCAGGGCTCGACGCTGCTGGTCGCCGAGCTGTCGGGCTCCGGCGCGACCGAGGCGGTGCTCATCGACGCCCGCCTCGGCCACCGCGACACCATCGCGGCCGGCCCGCTGATGTGGCCGAGCGCGGTCAGCCGCGACCACCGCCGGGCCCTGTTGCGCCACGGCCCGCGCGGGATGCGCGAGATGGCGGTCGCCGACCTGCCCTTCGGAGAGGAGCGGCCGCTGCTGCCGCCCTCGACCGACCTCGGCGCGCTGTCCCCGGACGGCGAGGTCGCCTACATCCGCTCCAACGCCGGCCGCGACCGCACCGCCCTGATCGCCATGCCCGTCGGCGGCGCCCCGCGCGTCGTCGCCGAGCGCCCCGACGCCGAGCTCGACCGGTTCGCGGTGAGCATGGACGGCACCGTCGCCCTGCTGGCCTGGAACCTCGCCGGGCGCTCCGAACTGGAGGTCGCCGACCTGATCGAGGGCGCCACCCGGCCGCTCCCGCCGCCGCCGGTGGAGGTGGTCACCTCCGCGCGGCTGTCGCTGGACGGCGCGCTGGCCGTCATGGCGGGGGAGTCACCGGACACCCCCTCCCACGTGCTGCTGTGCGACCTGGCGACCGGCGTCTACCACCGGGTGGCCGGGGACGAGCCGCTGCCCCACAAGGTGGACGCCGAGCTGGTCCGCTTCGCCGCCAGGGACGGCCTGGAGCTCACCGGCTGGCTCTACCGCGCCGGGCGCGGCGCGGGGCCGTGCGCCATCTGGCTGCACGGCGGTCCCGAGAGCCAGGAGCGGCCGGGCTTCAACCCGCTGTTCCAGCGGCTGCTCTCGGCGGGCGTCAGCGTCTTCGCGCCCAACGTGCGCGGCTCCTCCGGCTTCGGGCGCGCCTTCCAGGACGCCGACAACCATGCGCTGCGCTTCCACGCCATCGACGACGTCGCCGACTGCGCCGGGTTCCTCGTCGACGCGGGCGTCGCCGACCCGGCGAAGGTCGCCTGCATGGGCCGCTCCTATGGCGGCTACCTCACCCTCGCCGCGCTCGTGACCTATCCCGAGCTGTTCCGGGCCGGGGTCGACGTGTGCGGCATGGCCGACTTCGCCACCTTCTACGCCCGCACCGAGCCCTGGATCGCCGCGGCGGCCGTCAGCGAGTACGGCGACCCGGTGGCCGACCGCGAGCTGCTGTGGTCGCTGTCGCCACTGCACGCCTTCGACCGGCTGACCGCCCCGCTGCTGGTCGTCCACGGGGCGCAGGACACCAACGTCCCGGTCCACGAGGCCGAGCAGGTCGTCGCCGCCGCGACGGCCCGGGGCGTCCCGTGCCGCTACCTGCTGTTCGAGGACGAGGGCCACGAGACCGTCCGCAAGGCCAACAAGATCGCCTTCATGGACGCCGTCGTCGACTGGTGCGACCGCTGGCTCTGCTGACCGGTCATGCCCGCACGGGCTCGCGGCGTCCAGGCGGCGCGGGGCCGTGCGGGGCTGTGCCGTCCGGCCCGGCGGTGATCGGGGAGCCGCCGGGGGCTCGGATGGGGTTGACTTGGGGCATGGCCGATCACGTTCAGTTTCAGGCCGACGGCGTCACGCTCGCCGGCGACCTGCGCGTCCCGCCCGGCGACGGGCCCCACCCGGCGCTGGTGCTCACCGGTCCGTTCACCGGGGTCAAAGAGCAGGTGACCGGCCTGTACGCCGCGAGGCTCGCGGACGCCGGCTACCTCACGCTCGCCTTCGACCACCGCGGCTTCGGCGCCTCGGGGGGCGAGCCCCGGCGGCAGGAGGACCCGCAGGGCAAACTGCGCGACCTGCGCGCCGCCGTCTCCTTCCTGCGCGGCCTGCCCGCGGTGGACGGCGGCCGGATCGGGGCCGTCGGCATCTGCCTCGGCGCCGGGTATGCCCTCCGCTTCGCCGCCTTCGACCCGCGGGTCAAGGTCTTCGTGGGCATCGCCGGGGCCTACAACGACCCCTACGCCATGCGGTCGGGCATGACCGACCAGGGCTACCAGCAGGCGCTGGCGTCCCTCACCGAGGCCCTCGAACGCCAGGACCGCGGCGGCGCCGTCGAGTACATCCCCGCGGTGGCCGAGTCGGGCGAGGCGGCCATGCCGGGAGAGGAGCCGTTCGCCTACTACGGCACCGAGCGCTCCGCGGCGTCCTCGTGGGTGAACGAGGTCACCCGCGCGTCGATCCGCGAGCTGATCACCGTGGACAACATGATGGGCGCCGACTTCCTGTCGCCCAAGCCGGGGCTGATCGTGCACGGCGTCGTCGACCGCTTCTGCTCGCCCGAGGGCGCCGAGGAGGCCTACAAGCGCATGGGCGAGCCGAAGCAGATCGTCTGGCTGGACGCCAAGCTCCACATCGACCTGTACGACACCGAGCCCTACGTCACCCAGGCCGTCGAGGCGACGGCCCGGTTCCTCGCCGGGCACCTGTAGGCCGGCCGGTGTCCTCGCGCGAACTCGTCGTGCTCGGGACGGGCAGCCAGACGCCCACCCGGCGCCGCAACCACAACGGCTACCTGCTGCGCTGGGACGGCGTGGGCCTGCTGTTCGACCCGGGCGAGGGCACCCAGCGCCAGATGATCATGGCGGGGGTCGCCGCGACCGACGTGAACCGCATCCTGATCAGCCACTTCCACGGCGACCACTGCCTCGGGGTGCCCGGCGTGATCCAGCGCATGTCCCTGGACCGCGTCCCGCACCCGGTGTACGCCCACTTCCCCGCGTCGGGCGCCGACTACTTCGCCCGGCTGCGCCACGCCAGCTCCTACCACGAGACCGCCACGGTGATCGCGCAGCCGGTCGTGTCACCGGGCGTGATCGCGGCGGACCGGTCCGGCCGCCTGGAGGCCCATCCCCTGGACCACCCGGTGCCCGCCTTCGGGTACCGGCTGGTCGAGCCGGACGGGCGCCGGATGCTGCCCGAACGGCTGCGCCGGCACGGCATCTCCGGCCCGCGCGTGGGCGAGCTGCAGCGCGACGGCTCGCTCCGCGCCGGCGGGCGCACGGTCACGCTGGAGGAGGTCAGCGTGCCCCGGCCGGGCCAGCGGTTCGCCTTCGTCATGGACACCCGGCTGTGCGACGGGGTGTTCGCCCTGGCCGACGGCGCCGACCTGCTGGTGATCGAGTCGACGTTCCTGGACCAGGACGCCCGCCTGGCCCGCGACTTCGGCCACCTCACGGCGGGCGAGGCCGGCCGCGTGGCCCGTGAGTGCGGGGTGCGGCGCCTGGTGCTCACCCACTTCTCCCAGCGCTACAGCGACCCCGCGCTGTTCGGCGCCCAGGCGGCCCGCCACTTCGCCGGCGAGATCGTCGTCGCCGAGGACCTCACCCGCGTCCCCGTGCCGTCCCGCCGCCGAGCCGGGGACCTGAGTTCCAAATAGTGAAATAGTGGTCTACCATGTGGAACGTGGCGGACGACGGCGACACGACGGGCGAGGACGCCGGACGCCTCGTCGGCGCCGGCCGCGTGCTCGCCATCCTCGCCGAGCTGGCCCGCCACCCCGACGGCGTCACGCTCGAGGAGATGGCCCGCGCGGCCGCGAGCCCCAAGCCCACGGTCCACCGCGCGCTGGCCTCGCTGGCGCGCTTCGGCTTCGCCACCAGGAACGGCCGCGGCCACTACGTGCTGGGCGACGAGTTCCTCCGCCTGGCCTTCGCCCACCACGAGGCGCGCCCCGACCACGTCCGCGTCGGGCCTGTGCTGCACTCCCTGGCCGAGCGCTACGGCGAGACCGCGCACTACGCCATCCTGGACGGCGCCACGGTCGTCTACCGGTCCAAGGCCGACCCGCCGCTCGGCGCCGTCAAGCTGACCTCCACGGTCGGCGGGCGCAACCCCGCCCACTGCACCGCCGTGGGCAAGATGCTCCTGTCCCACGCGCTGCCCGACGACGCCGCCGTCGCCGCCTGGGCCGGCGGGCGCTCACTCGAGCGCCGCACCGGCAACACCGTCACCACCGCGCGGGCGCTGGCCGCCGAACTGCGCGCCACCCGCGAGCGGGGGTACGCCATCGACGACCAGGAGAACGAGCCCGGCATCGTCTGCGTCGCAGTCCCTGCCTTCCTGACCTCCCCGACCGTGCCGAGCGGCGCGGTCAGCGTCTCAGCGCCCGCCTACCGCACGCCCCTCAGCCGGCTGGTCGACCAGGTGCCCGCCATCCGCGCCGTGGTCGCCGAACACGAGACCCCGCGATGACCCACGGCCGGCCCAAGGCACCGTCCCGCCGCTCCCGTGGGCGCCGTCCAGGCCCGCGGGCCACGCCGGGGCGGTGAGAGATGCGCGCCTTCGTCGTCACCGGTCCCGGCGCGTCCGCCGTGCGTGACGTCGCGCCGCCCGAGCCGCGCCCCGGCGAGGTGGTCGTCGAGGTCGAACGGGCCGGAGTGTGCGGCACCGACATGGAGTTCCTCACCGGCCACATGTCCTACCTGCACAACGGCCAGGCCCGCTACCCCGTCCGCATCGGCCACGAATGGTGCGGCGTCGTGCGCGTCCTCGGCGACGGCGTCGAGCCGTCCTGGCTCGGCCGCAGGGTCACCGGCGACACCATGCTCGGCTGCGGGCGCTGCGACCGGTGCGCGAGCGGACGCCGCCACGTGTGCGCCGACCGGTACGAGGTCGGCATCCGCAACGGATGGCCCGGCGCCCTCGCCGAGAGGCTGCCCGTGCCGGTGACGGCGCTGCACCCCCTGCCCGACGGCATGGACCCGGCGCTGGGTGCGCTCGCCGAGCCGGGCGGCAACGCGCTGCGCGCCGTCCGCGGCGCGGCGCTGGAGCCGGGGGAGCGGCTGCTGGTCATGGGCCCGGGCACGATCGGCCTGCTCGCCGCCCAGATCGCCGCCGCGCAGGGCGCCGAGGTGCACCTGCTCGGCCTCGCCGCCCCGTCCCTGGACTTCGCCCGCTCCCTCGGCTTCGCGCACGTCTGGACCCGCGAGACGCTGCCCCGCCTGCGCTTCGACGCCGTGATCGACGCCTCAGGCGCCCCAGCGCTGCCCGCCCTCGCCGTGGACCTGGTCGAACCGGGACGGCGGGTGGTGTTCATCGGCCTGTCCTCCGGGCCGAGCCTGGTCGACAGCAGGGCCGTCGCGCTGAAGGACGTCACCGCCGTCGGCGTGCTCAGCGGCTTCGGCGGCATGGCCGAGACGATCGAGCTGTACGCCTCGGGCGCGGTGGACCCGCGCCCGCTGGTGGCCGCGACCGTGCCCCTGGAGGAGGTCTCCGGCGTGCTCGCCGGACACCGCCCGCCCGGGTGGGCCCCCGCCCCCAAGGTCCACGTGGACCCCCGCCGGTGACCGCGCCCGCCGCGCACGCGTGGTGGCGACCACCGTGCCCCCCGCGTGGACGCGTGACGGTGACCACATCTCGCCCGGTACGTGGACCCGTGACGGCGACCACGTCCTGACCTGAAGGAGGAGACATGCGCGCACTGGTGTTCCACGGGCCATGGGAGATGACGGTCGAGGACCGCCCCGAACCCGTCCCCGGCCCCGGCGACGCGCTGCTGGAGATCGTCGCCACCGGCATCTGCGGCTCCGACCTGCACGGCTACACCGGCGAGAACGGGCGCAGGCACCCCGGGCAGGTGATGGGGCACGAGACGGTCGGCAGGGTCCTGCACGACCGCACGGGAGCCCACCGTCCGGGCACGCTGGTCACCGTCAATCCGGTGATCGGCTGCGGGGGCTGCGCCGCCTGCGCCGCCGGGACGCCGCAGCGCTGCCCGGACCGGCGGGTGATCGGCGTCGGGCGGGAGATCAGCGCGGCCTTCGCCGAGCGCATGGCCGCCCCCGCCCGCAACCTCGTCCCGCTGCCCGAAGGCGTCCCGGCCGACATCGGCGGCCTGGTGGAGCCCCTCGCGGTCGGCCACCACGCCGTGCGCCGCGCCGCACTCCGACCGCAGGACAGGGTGTACGTGGTCGGCGGCGGCCCGATCGGGCAGGCCGTGGCCCTGGCCGCCCGCCGCGCCGGCAACCCGGGCGTCGTGGTCGGCGAACTGGACCCCGCCCGCCGCGCCCTGCTGACCCGCCTGGGCTTCACCGCCATCGACCCGGCCGGGCCGTCCGCCGCCGCCGTGTCGTCGCCTGTCGCGCCGTCCGCCACCGAAGACCCGGCCATCCCGCCCGCCGGGGGCGTCGTCGCCGCTCTCGGCGGGGCGGCCGACGTGGTCATCGACGCGGTCGGGTCGGCGCGCACCCTGCAGGCCGCCTTCGAGGTCTCCGCGCTCGGCGCGCGCGTCGTCCTGGTCGGCATGGCGGCGCCGCGCGTGGAGATCTCCGCGTACGCGGTGAGCACCGAGGAGCGCACCGTCATCGGCAGCTTCGCCTACGGCGAGGCCGAGTTCCGTGACACCGCCGCGTGGGCGGGCGCGCACGCCGCGGAGCTGGAACCGCTGATCGAGGGCCGCGTCGGCCTGGAGCAGGCGCCCGGCACCTTCCGCGCGCTCGCCGACGGCACACTGAAGGCGAGCAAGGTCCTGGTCCACCCCTCCGGCTGAGGCCGGGCCCCCCAACGGCTCTCCCCGGCACCCGGTGACCTTCTCCGGCCGTCCGGCCGCCCCGCCCCGCCCCGGTGACGGGGCGGGGCGGGCCGGGGGTCAGTGCGACTCGCGGGAGACCTCGTGGCCGCTGGACCCGAGCAGGAAGTCCTGGTCGGCGCCGGTGTCGGCGCCCATCACCGTGCGCACGTACAGCTCCTCCCAGCCGCGGCGCGGCCGGGCCAGGCCGTCGGTCATCGCCTGCGACGGCGCCCGGGCGTCGAGCTCCTCCTGCGGCACGTCGATGTCGATGCGCCTGGCCTCCACGTCGAGGATGATCCAGTCGCCGGTGCGGACGCGGGCCAGCGGACCTCCGGTGGCCGCCTCGGGGGCGACGTGCAGCACCACCGTGCCGTACGCGGTGCCGCTCATCCGCCCGTCGCACACGCGCACCATGTCGCGCACGCCCTCCTTGAGGAGCTTGGCGGGCAGCGGCATGTTGGACACCTCCGGCATGCCCGGGTACCCCTTCGGCCCGCACCCGCGCAGCACCAGCACCGAGTCGGCGTCCACGTCCAGCTCGGGATCGTCGATGCGCGCGTGGAAGTCCTCGATGGAGTCGAAGACGACGGCCCGCCCCCGGTGGCGGAGCAGGTGGGGGGTGGCGGCGGCCGGCTTGATGATGGCCCCCTGCGGGGCGAGGTTGCCGCGGAGCACGGCGATGCCGGCCTCGCCCTGCAACGGCTCGCCGCGGCTGCGGATGACCTCGCGGTCCCAGATCTGCGCCTCGGGCAGGTAGTCGACCAGCGGCCGGCCGGTGACGGTGAGGGCGTCCTGGTCCAGCAGGTCCACCACCTCCCGCAGCACGGCGTGCAGGCCGCCCGCGCGGTGGAGGTCCTCCATCAGGTGCCGTCCGGCGGGCTGGAGGTCCACCAGCAGCGGCACGCCGGCGCCCACCTCGTCGAAGTCGTCCAGGGTGAGCGGGATGCCGAGGCGGCCGGCGATCGCCAGCAGGTGCACCACGGCGTTGGTGGATCCGCCCAGCGCGGCCAGCGCGATGATCGCGTTGCGGAACGAACCGCTGCTCAGCACCCGGCTGGGCCGGCGCTCCTCCGCGACCATCTCCACGATCAGGCGGCCGGTCTCGTGTGCGCGGGCGAGCAGCCGGCTGTCGGGGGCGGGCAGGCCGGCGGTGCCCGGAAGGGTGGTGCCGAGGACCTCGGCGAGCAGGCCCATGGTGGAGGCGGTGCCCATCGTGTTGCAGTGCCCGCGGCTGCGGATCATCGAGGATTCGGAGTCCATGAACGCCTGCTCCGACAGCGTGCCGGCGCGCACCTCCTCGCTCAGCCGCCACACGTCGGTGCCGCAGCCCAGCGGCACTCCCCGGAAGGTGCCGGTCAGCATGGGACCGCCGGGCACCACCACCGCCGGCAGGTCCACCGAGGCCGCGGCCATCAGCAGCGACGGGATGGTCTTGTCGCAGCCGCCGAGCAGCACCACCCCGTCGATCGGGTTGGCGCGCAGCATCTCCTCGGTGGCCATCGCCGCCATGTTCCGCCACAGCATCGCGGTGGGGCGCACCTGCGTCTCGCCGAGCGACACCACCGGCAGGTTGAGCGGCACGCCGCCGGCCTCCCAGATGCCCTGCTTGACGCTCTCGGCCACCTCGTTGAGGTGGCTGTTGCACGGGGTCAGGTCGGAGGCGGAGTTGGCGATCGCGATCTGCGGCCGCCCCTCGAACGCGGTGCCGGGCACGCCTCGGCGCATCCAGGCGCGGTGGATGTAGGCATTGCGGTCGTTTCCGGCGTACCACTGTGCACTGCGAAGATCAGCCATCGCCCTATTCCAATATGTGGAACTTAAGTTTGATATGCGGAACAGGCTCATCGTAGCTTCCAGCCCCGCCGCGCGGCACCCCGCCGGACGCCACGACGACCGCACGCACGGTGGCGCGCGTGCGCATGACGGAGTGGGCGGGGACGTGCGACCAAAAGGCGCCTCGTCGGACGTGACGGCAGGTCCAGGAGACGGGGGAGAGCCCGCGCTGCTCGGCCTGCCGCCGAGGCCGGACCGCCGGCCGGGCGTGGACCGGTGGGCGACCGGCGCGGTCACGGAGCAGGCCCTCAGAGGGGAAGGCGCGGTGGCCGGCGAGGGGGCGGGAACGACGAAGGCCCTGGTCGCCGGCGTGCCGGTCGTCCAGGGCCTTCTCTTTGTAGCGGGGGCAGGATTTGAACCTGCGACCTCTGGGTTATGAGCCCAGCGAGCTACCGAGCTGCTCCACCCCGCGTCGGTTCCTCTACGATACCGCCGATCTCGATCCGCGCAAACCGAAACCGGCGGCGTCCACGGCGGTCGAGGGTGCGGCGGCGTTCTTGACCATCCGGGAACGGGAACCTAAGGTGCCATGGAAAGCGCTTTCCGCAGCCTTGACCCGCATCGATGCCGGCAGCGCCTTCTCCTACCGTTGAAGAGGCAAGGAGGGTTCGAGGTGACGACACGGTCCCTGGGCGTCGTGCTGAACGGCGTCACCGGCCGCATGGGGTACCGCCAGCACCTGGTCCGCTCGATCCTGGCCATCAACGACGAGGGCGGCGTCGCCCTGTCCGGCGGTGACCGGGTGCTGCTGGAACCGGTGCTGGCCGGCCGCAGCGCGGCCAAGCTGCGCGAGATCTGCGAGCGGCACAACCTCAAGAGCTGGACCACCGACCTGGCGGGCGCGCTGCGCGACCCGGACAACCAGGTGTACTTCGACGCGCAGGTGACCCCGGCGCGGGTGGCGGCCATCACCCGCGCGATCGAGGCCGGCAAGCACGTCTACACCGAGAAGCCGACGGCGACGACGACGGAGGAGGCCGTCGAGCTGGCCCGGCTGGCCGCGCGCGCCGGGGTGCGCGGCGGCGTCGTCCAGGACAAGCTGTTCCTGCCCGGCCTGCTCAAGCTCAGGCGGCTGCTGGACGGGGGCTTCTTCGGGCGCGTGCTGTCGGTGCGCGGCGAGTTCGGCTACTGGGTGTTCGAAGGCGGCTGGCAGCCCGCCCAGCGCCCGTCGTGGAACTACCGCGCCGAGGACGGCGGCGGCATCACCCTGGACATGTTCTGCCACTGGTCCTACGTCCTTGAGAACCTGTTCGGCCGGGTTGAGGCGGTCACCGCGCGGGTGGCCACCCACATCCCCGAACGCGTCGACGAGGCGGGCCGCGCCTACCGCGCCACGGCCGACGACGCCGCCTACGGCATCTTCGAGCTGGCCGGCGGCGTGATCGCGCAGATCAACTCCTCCTGGTGCGTCCGGGTCGACCGCGACGAGCTGGTGCGGTTCCAGGTGGACGGCACCGAGGGCAGCGCGGTCGCCGGGCTGCGCGGCTGCCGCGTCCAGCACCGCGCCGTCACCCCCAAACCGGTGTGGAACCCCGACGTGCCGGTCGCCCACCGTTTCCGCGACGACTGGCAGGAGGTCCCGGACAACGAGGAGTTCGGCAACGGCTTCAAGGCGCAGTGGGAGATGTTCGTGCGATCGGTGGTGGAGGACACCCCCTTCCCCTACGGCTTCCTGTCCGGCGCGCGGGGCGTGCAACTCGCCGAGTCGGGCCTGCGGTCCTCGGCGGAGGGCCGCCGCGTCGAGCTGCCGGAGCTCGTGTTGTGATCGCCAAGCCTGCGTGGTCCGGTCCCGTGCCTGCGTGGTCCGGCCCCGTGCCTGCGTGGTCCGGCCCCGCGCCATGGTGGTCCGACCCCGTGTCCGCGCGGACCTGCGGCGTTCCCCGGAGGCCCGCCCCTGTGCCTCCGCGTACGCGCGCCGGGTCCCCGCCGTCCCGCGCCATGCCGCCGTCCGTAGGGGAAGGGGTCCGATGATCCTGCTGCCCACCGCCGAGGGGACGCTGGAGCCGTACGAGCCGGGTCCGCCCGCCGCGTGGCCGCTCCCGCCGGGGCCGCCGCGCTCCCGCGTGGTCTACGCCGCCGCGCACGTCGTCGCCGACCCGCTCGGCGACAACACCCCGGGCGCCCCCGCGCGGGTCGACTGGGAGGCCACGCTGCGCTTCCGCCGCCACCTGTGGTCCTACGGCATGCGCGTGGCCGACGCCATGGACACCGCGCAGCGCAACACGGGCCTGGACTGGCCGGCGACCCGCGAGCTGATCCGGCGCACCGCGGCCGAGGCGGCGCGGTTCGGCGACCCGGCGGAGCTCGTCGCCTGCGGGGCCGGCACCGACCACGCGCCGCGGGCCGCCACGTGCGAGGAGGTGCTGAAGGCGTACGGCGAGCAGGTGGAGACCGTCCAGGCGGCCGGGGCCCGGGTGATCCTCATGGCCAGCAGACAGCTCGCCGCGGTCGCGCGCACGCCCGGCGACTACCACGCCGTCTACGGCAGGCTGCTGGCGGAGGTGGACCGGCCGGCCATCCTGCACTGGCTGGGCGAGATGTTCGACCCGTCGCTCGCCGGATACTGGGGCTCGCGCGACCTGGACGCCGCCACCGACGCGCTGCTCACGCTGGTCCACGAGCACGCCGGCCGCGTCGACGGAGTCAAGGTCTCGCTGCTGGACGCCGAGCGCGAAGTGCGGCTGCGCGCGGCCCTCCCGGCGGGCGTGCGGCTCTACACCGGCGACGACTTCGACTACTCACCGCTCATCGAGTCCGGCAGTGACGCCCTGCTCGGCGTCTTCGACCCGATCGCCCCCGTGGCGTCGGCCGCCCTCCAGGCGCTGGACGGCGGCGACGCCGCCCGCTACCGGGAACTGCTGGAGCCGACCGTCCCGCTGTCCCGCAAGCTGTTCGAGACGCCGACCTACCACTACAAGACGGGCATCGTGTTCCTCGCCTGGGTGGCCGGGCACCAGGACGCGTTCACCATGGTCGGCGGGGCGCAGTCCGCCCGTTCGATCGTCCACCTCTCCGAGGTGTTCCGGCTGGCCGGACGGGCCGGCCTGCTGCCCGATCCCGGACTGGCGCAGGCCCGCATGCGGGCTCTGCTCGCCACGGCCGGGGTGGCGGCGTGAGCGCGCGCCACGGCCCCGCCGTGGACGTGCCGTCCGGGCGCCCGGCGACGGTCCGGACGCCGCCGCCGGGCGATCCGCGGCTCGCCCGGCTGTCCCTCAACCAGTGGACGACCCGCCGGTGGGGCGTCGCCGAGGCGGTCGCGGGCTGCGCGCGCTTCGGCGTGCCGGCGATCGGCCTGTGGCGCGAGCAGGTCGCCGAGCACGGCCTGGCCGCGACCGCCCGGCTGGTCCGCGACGCCGGGCTCCAGGTGTCGTCGCTGTGCCGGGGCGGCTTCCTGACCGCCGCCGACCCCGCCGGCGCCTCCCGCGCGCTCGAGGACAACCGCCGTGCCATCGACGAGGCCGCCACCCTGGGCGCCGGCTGCCTGGTCATGGTCGTCGGCGGGCTGCCGGCCGGGTCCCGCGACTTGGCCGGCGCGCGCGACCGGGTGGCCGCCGTGCTGGAGGAACTGGTGCCGTACGCGGTGCGGGCGGGCGTGCGGCTGGCCCTGGAGCCGCTGCACCCGATGTACTGCGCCGACCGCGCCGTGCTCTCGACGCTCGGCCAGGCCGTCGACCTGGCCGCCCACTGGCCCGCCGAGGCGGTCGGCGTGGTGGTCGACACCTTCCACGTCTGGTGGGATCCGGAGGTGCTGTCGCAGGTCGCCCGGGCCGGCCCGCGCATCGCGGCGTTCCAGGTCTGCGACTACCTGGTGCCGCTGCCGGCGGATCCGCTGCTCGGCCGGGGGATGATGGGCGACGGCGTGATCGACTTCCGCCCGCTGCGCGCCGCCGTCGAGGCGGCGGGGTACACCGGGTTCGTCGAGGTGGAGATCTTCAACGCGGACGTGTGGGACGCCGACGGCCACGAGGTGATCGCCACGCTGATCCGCCGCTACGTCACCGAGGTCCTGTAGAGCACGCGCCCGGTGCGCCCGGCGGTGCCGCCCGCACCGGCGGGGCCGGACGGAGCGCTCCGGAGCCGCCCGGCGGTACCTCCGGTCAGGAGGCGCAGGCCGTCGTGCCGGTGACCTCGACGTTCGGCCGGCCCGAGCGCACGATGACGGTGACCACGATGCCGAGCGACTCCTTCTTCATCGTGCTGACGTTCACGCCGAACCGCTCCTGCGGGCTGTCGCCCTCCTGGTAGCCCATGCGATGGAGATCGGAGGCGAGGATGGCGGTGACCGTCGCCATGGCGTGGGCGTCAGGCTCGGCGGGCAGGTCGCCGGTGAGCCTGTAGACGCTGCGGGCGGTGCCCGCCGGGCAGCCGGTCGTCTCGCGGGTGAAGGCCGTGGTCTTGCCCGGCAGCGAGAGCCGGCTCAGCGCGGCGCCGTCGTCGCGCAGGAACCGCGCGGCCTGCTCGAAGGACGGCTCGGGGCCGCCGCAGGCGCAGGCCAGCAGCAGGACCAGACCGCACGCCAGGACACCCCGCATCCCCGCCACTCTACCGATCATCCTCCGGCGCGCGGCGCGGGCGTCCGCCCGGCGGCCGTGGACGCGCGCCCGCGTGTGCGCGTTCGCGGACGGCGCGTGGATGCGTACCATGAACCCGCACAGGAACAGAATTTCATTCGGTATGGTGAATGGACGGGACGGACGGATGCGCATCGGGTTGTACCTCAACGAGCCCTCGGGGCCGGACGCGATCGTCAAGCTGGAGGAGCGCATCGCCGGCGCCGCCGCCGACGGGTTCGCCTCGGCATGGGTCTCCAACATCTTCGGGCTCGACGCGCTGACCGCGCTCGCGGCCGCGGGCGCCCGCGTCCCCGGCATCGAGCTCGGCACCGCCGTCGTGCCGACCTACCCGCGCCACCCGGCCGTCCTGGCACAGCAGGCCCTCACCGCCGACCTGGCCCTCGGCGGCAGGCTCGCGCTCGGCGTCGGGCTGTCGCACCGGGTCGTCATCGAGGACATGTACGGCTACAGCTACGACAAGCCGGCGCGGCACATGCGCGAGTACCTCGCGGTGCTGGCCCCCCTGCTGCGCGGTGAGCGGGCCGACGTCGACGGCGAGACGCTCCGGGCCCATGTCGAACTGGGCACTCCGCGCGCCCGGGAGGGGGTGCCCCTGCTGATCGCCGCGCTCGCGCCCCGCATGCTGCGCCTGGCGGGGGAGACGGCCGACGGCACGATCCTGTGGATGACCGGGCCCAAGACCATCGCCGACCACGTCGTCCCGGCCATCACCGGGGCCGCGGCGGAGGCGGGACGCCCCGCCCCGCGCGTCGTGTGCGCGCTCCCGGTCGCCGTCACCGGCGACCGGGACGCCGCCAGGGAGCGCGCCTCGAAGGTCTTCTCCATCTACGGCCAACTGCCCTCCTACCGCGCGATGCTCGACCGGGAGGGCGCGGCCGGCCCCGGCGACGTGGCGATCATCGGCGAGGAGGACGAGGTCGCCGCCCAGATCGCCGACCTCGCCGCGCTCGGGGTGACCGACTTCGCCGCCGCCACCTTCGTCACGGGCGAGGACGCCGCGCGCACCCGGCGCCTGCTCACGAGCCTGCTCACCTAGTGCGGTGACCGCGTACGTTCGCCGGGCGTGGCTCTCCACTCCGGGCCGCGCCTGGTGCGGTGACCGCGTACGTTCGCCGGGCGTGGCTCTCCAC
>NZ_JBEXGT010000049.1:0-77059 GCF_040607475.1 Sphaerisporangium sp. NPDC005288
TCTGGGTTATTTCACATCTACTACCCCACCTCCACTAACAGATCCCAACACACCCACCCCCCCGCCGGCCCACGGGCCCCGGCCCCGGGGCGGGCCCCGGCCCCGCGTCCGTCACCACGCCGGCCGGCCGGGTCCCGGCCGGTCGGCGGCGCGGGTGGCCCGTCGAGCCGGTGTCACCGATGGGCCCGGCGGCGGGTGTCCGCCGGGCCGGTGGCCGAGGTCAGCCGGCGGTGCAGGTGACCGGCGACGGGACGGCGTTGGTGCCCGTAGAGGAGGCGCCGAAGCCGAAGGTGGTGGAGGCGCCCGCCGCGAGGTTGCCGTTGTAGGAGACGTTCTTCACCGTGACGTTGGCGCCGCTCTGGGTGAGGGTGCCGTTCCAGAGCTGGGTGATGGTCTGGCCGTTGGCGAAGGCCCACTTCACCGTCCAGCCGGTGATGGCGGCGGTGCCGGTGTTCTTGACGGTCACCTCGCCCTGGAAGCCGCCCGGCCAGGAGTTGGTGACCGCGTAGGTCGCCGTGCAGCCACTGTTGCCGCCGCCGGAGGTGGTGGTGAAGGTGACCGGACTGGAGGCGGTGGAACTGTTGCCCGCCGCGTCACGCGCCACCACGTAGAAGGTGTAGGACGTGCTCGCGCTCAGGCCGGACAGCGTGAAGGTATTGCTCGTCGCCGTCCCCACCTTCACATCCGTCGTCCCCGCCTCCCGGTACACGTCATACCCGCTCACCCCGACGTTGTCGGTCGACGCCGTCCACGACAGCGTCGCTCCAGACGAGGTCACCGCCGACGCCGTCGGCGTCCCCGGCTTCGACGGAGCCGTCGTGTCGGTGGTGCCGCCGGAGGTGGTGGTGAAGGTGACCGGACTGGAGGCGGTGGAACTGTTGCCCGCCGCGTCACGCGCCACCACGTAGAAGGTGTAGGACGTGCTCGCGCTCAGGCCGGACAGCGTGAAGGTATTGCTCGTCGCCGTCCCCACCTTCACATCCGTCGTCCCCGCCTCCCGGTACACGTCATACCCGCTCACCCCGACGTTGTCGGTCGACGCCGTCCACGACAGCGTCGCTCCAGACGAGGTCACCGCCGACGCCGTCGGCGTCCCCGGCTTCGACGGAGCCGTCGTGTCGGGGGTGCTGCTGCCGTCGCGGTCGCCGTAGATGATGCCGCGGCCGTTGGTGCCGATGTAGACGCGGCCGTAGACGCGGGGGTCGCCGGTCAGGGCCTCGCCGATGTTGCCGTACTGGTGCTGGTCGTCATTGACGCGGATCCAGGTGCCGGCGGTGTCGTCGGACCGGTAGACGCCGTAGACGCCGTCGACCCGTCCGGCGAGGTAGAGCGCCTGGTAGGTCTTCCCGGGCGCCGCCTTGCCGAAGCCGATGTTGGTCGCCTCGGTCACGCCGCTCACCTTGGTGAAGGAGGCGCCGGAGTCGGTGGAGTGCCACAGGCCCCCGGTGCCGCCGGCCAGCCAGATGTCGCCCTCCGTGCCGGGCAGAGCCTTGAACTTGACGCCCGTGGAAGGCAGGCCGCCGGCCGCGGTCTTGGTGAAGGCGGCGCCGCCGTTGGTGCTCACGTAGAAGCCGCCGTTGGCGAAGGCGTAGAACTTGTTCTTGTTGACCCGGTCGGACTCGACGATCGCGTTGGAAGGCACGCCGGAGGACTGGCTCCAGCTGTTGCCGTAGCCGACGGAGTAGACGACCGGCTGACCGGAGTCACCGGGCGCCCAGACGAACCGGCTGCCGTCGGCGGCCGCCGCGACCGTGCCGCCGTTGTTGACGCCGCCGGGTTCGGTGCCCTGGAACCAGTTGGCCCCGCCGTCGGTGGAGAAGGCCACGTGGCTGTCGTTGGGCCGGTCGGAGTCGGTGAAGTCGCCGGCCCTCACCATGATGCCCGGGTTGGTCTCGGCGTAGTCGAGGCTCCTGGTGCTGGTGAAGACGGGCTGGGTGAACATCATCGACGGGACCTTGGTCAGGTCGTTGTGCCGGAACCCGCCGATGTCGCCGAGGCCGCTGACCAGGGGCGCGCCGGACGGCGGGCTGATCAGGTCCAGGACGGCGGTCTCCTCCAAACCGATGACCGTGGGCTTGATGGTGAACTGCCCGCCGGTGTCCCACTTGGTGAGGTCGGTGGTGCCGTAGATGGTCGCGCCCGTGCCGTACATCATGCGGTCGGAGTTGAACGGGTCGATCTCCAGCGACTCGGTCATCCACCCCAGCTTGGGGGTGACCTCGGGCGGGGCCGGGTTGGTGCCGAAGGTCAGCCACGGCGTGGCGGAGATGTCCATCTTGTAGCGGAACGAGCGGTCGGGATAGCTGGTGAAGTCCCACACGCGCGTCCAGGTGGCGCCGGAGTCGGTGCTGCGGAAGAAGATCACGTCCGGCCACCAGGAGACCTGCGTGGCCACCATCAGCGTGCCCGGGTGCTGGCGGTCGACCGACAGGCCGCTGTAGCCGAAGTAGTCGTCGGAGCTGCTGGACGGAATGGGGCTGATCTGGGTCCACGCCCCCGTAGCTGTCGTGTACCGCCACACCTCGCCCTTGGCCCCGTCGTACGGCCCGCCGGTGTCGCTCGTGGCGATGTAGAGATAGCCGTTGGTCGTGTCCAGCACGCCCTTGTGCGCGATGTAGCCGGTCGGCTGGCCGGAGACCCGCTCCCAGCTCGTCCCGCCGTTGGTCGTGCGGTAGACGGTGTTGCTCTTGTCGGCGACCCCGACGTAGATGGTCTGGGTCGCGCTGCCCGAGCTGCCGGTGCGCTTGTCGAAGGTCACCCACACGACGCCCTGGTTGTCGCCGTTGTAGGCGTCACCGGGGCTGGCCACATAGTTGCCGGCGTTGGGGAAGTTGGTCACCTTGGCCCAGGTGGCCCCGGAGTCGGTGCTGCGCCACAGGCCGTTCCCGCTCGGCGCCCCGAAGTACAGGACGCTGTTCTTGTTGGGGTCGATGGCCAGCCGCTCTCCCATGCCGCGGCCGGGCATGTTGCCGCCCAGCTTGAACGGCAGCGGCGAAGCCTGCCAGGTGGCGCCCTTGTCGCTGGAGCGCAGGATGGCGCCGTTGTTGGGGTCCCAGGAGTTGGTGTACATGCCGGCGGCGGCGTAGACCTTGTTGGGGTCCACGGCGTCGGTGGCGATGCTGACCACGCCGTTGTAGCCCCAGTTGTCGAACCCGACCCAGTCGAGCAGCGGGGTCCACGTCTGGGACGACGCGTTCCACCGGTAGGCGCCGCCGATGTCGGTGCGCGCGTAGATCAGGTCCTTCTGGCTCTGGTTGAAGACGATGCCGGGGACGAACCCGCCGCCACCGATCTGGACGTTCTTGAAGGTGTAGGGCTCGGACGCGGCGGCCGCCGAGGGCGGCGCCTGCACACCCGCGAGGAAGCTGGCGGCGAGCGCCATCGCGAGCATGCTGAGGAGCTTCTTGCGCATGAACGGTTCCCTTCGGATCGCCTCGAAACGCTTCGAGAACGCGGTCTACCGCCATGCACGATCAGGTGGGACCCTGACCGTCGACCTCCAGCGTGCATGGTACCGATGAGGCTCCTGACAGCCTCCGCCGAAGGTTCACACAACCCGTGCCAGGGCGTCAATAGTTTGGCGCTCAAACATTCTCCGGCAGGCGCGGGCGTGCGCCGGCCCGGCGGGAACCCTCGGCGGCGGGGCGGGAAAGCGGCCGGCGGCGACCCCGCCGGCCGGCGGGGACGGGGCCCGCGCGCCTGGCGGAGGCAGGCCCGCGGGACGACCAGGGACGACCGGGACGACGACCGGGGTGCGGCAAAGGCACGGCCACCGGCGGATCTCACAAGTGGCACGAAGCGGCAGGTGAAACCATGAAATTTCCGGGTAACGGGCGATGGTGCCTCATCACCTGACTCTCGCGGCGCAGGATCTGCGGCTGGACGTCAACCCTCTTGACTACCTCATCCTCGCGCTGTACTTCGTCACCGTCCTCGGCATCGGCTTCGCCGCGCGCCGGGCCATCAAGACCAGCCTGGACTTCTTCCTGTCCGGCAGGTCCCTCCCCGCCTGGATCACCGGCCTGGCGTTCCTGTCGGCCAACCTCGGCGCCACCGAGATCCTGGGCATGGCCGCCAACGGCGTGCAGTACGGCGTCGCCACCGTGCACTACTACTGGATCGGCGCCGTCCCGGCGATGGTGTTCCTCGGCATCGTGATGATGCCGTTCTACTACCGGTCGAAGGTGCACAGCGTCCCGGACTTCCTGCGCCGCCGCTTCAACGGCCAGACGCAGCTGCTCAACGCGATCACCTTCGCCGTGGCGCAGATCCTCATCGCGGGGATCAACCTGTACGCGCTCGCGCTGGTGATGGGCGCGCTGCTCGGCTGGCCGCTGATGCTGTCGATCGTGGTCTCGGCGGCCATCGTGCTCGCCTACGTCGTGCTGGGCGGACTGTCGTCGGCCATCTACAACGAGGTCATGCAGTTCTTCGTCATCCTCGCCGGCCTCATCCCGGTCACCGTCCTCGGCCTGATCAAGGTGGGCGGCTTCTCCGGGCTGGCGGACAAGGTGCGGCGGTCGGCGCTGGGCGAACCCGGCCTGCACGCCTGGGCGAACACCGGGTCGGCCGACGCCAACCCGCTCGGGGCGCACTGGATCGGCATCGTCCTCGGCCTCGGTTTCGTGCTGTCGTTCGGCTACTGGACGACGAACTTCGCCGAGGTGCAGCGCGGGCTGTCGGCGCGCAACACGCGGGCGGCGCGGCTCACCCCGATCGTCGCGGCCTACCCCAAGCTGATGATCCCGGCCGTGACCGTCATCCCCGGCCTGGTGGCGCTGGTGCTGTTCAGCGATCTCGGCAAGCCCGGCGGCCCGCAGTACAACTACGCGATCCCGCTCCTGATGGGCAAACTGCTGCCGAACGGCGTGCTCGGCATCGCGGTCACCGGCCTGCTGGCCTCGTTCATGGCCGGCATGGCGGCCAACATCAGCGGCTTCAACACCGTCTTCACCTACGACATCTGGCGCTCGCACGTGAAGAAGGACAAGCCCGATGAGTACTACCTCAAGCTCGGGCGCCTGGCCACCGTGGGCGGCGTCGTGCTCGGCATCGGCACCGCGCTGATCGCGGCAGGGTTCAGCAACATCATGAACTACCTGCAGACGCTGTTCTCCTTCTTCAACGCGCCGCTGTTCGCGACCTTCATCATCGGGCTGTTCTGGAAGCGGATGACCGCGTGGGCCGGTTTCTGGGGCCTGCTGACCGGCACGCTCGCCGCCTTCGCGTCCTACATCCTGTTCAAGGCGGGTGTGCTGGACTTCGGCACCGAGCTGAACGCCACCTTCTGGGGCGCCGGCACCGCGTTCGTGGTGGACGCGGTGGTCTCGATCGTGGTCACGCTGCTCACCACCCCCAAGCCCGAGAGCGAGTTGCGCGGCCTGGTGTACGGGCTCAGCGACGCCTCGATCGCCGACGACGCGCTGGCCGGTGACACGGCCTGGTACCGCTCGCCGGTGGTGCTGGGCATCGGCGCGGTGATCCTGGGCGCCGCCCTCTACATCCCGTTCATCTGACCCATGCCGTTGCCGAACCGATCCGCTGCTCCGCCACCGGACCGCCCGACCACCATCCCGGCGACGGCCGGGCAGACGACCGTTTCGTCCCCGATCGGAGACCTGCTGTGAACGACGAGAGCGACCGCAAGCGCGTCGCCCGGCTCTTCGACATCCGCCGCATCATCGGCGGCCTGTTCCTCATCTACGGCGCCATCCTCACCGTCGTCGGACTGCTGGACGGCGCGGAAGCGGTGCGCAAGGCCGAGGGAATCCGCATCAACCTCTGGACCGGCGTGGGCATGATCATCGTCGGCGCCGTCTTCCTGGTGTGGGAGCGGCTGCGTCCGGTCGACGCGCCCGATCCTTCCGCGGCACAGGACATGGAGGACATCGACAACACCAAAAAGGAGGCTGAGAACGAGACCGGCGAGCGGAGCGCGCCGTAGTCCGGACGCGGCCCTCACCTGCCGGAACGCGGCAAAGTGAGGTCGTATGTGGCCGAATATCCCTATTTCGGGTGTCATGATGGGGACATGCTGGAGCCGGTTGGGCTGAACTCCGTGGAGGAACTGACGTATCGGCTGCTGGTCTCGGCCGCCGAGGCGGAGGTCGGGGAACTCGGGCGGCACACCCGGCTCGGACCCGAACAGGTGGGAGAAGCGCTGCGGTCGATGGCCGCCAAGGGCCTGGTCCGCGAGGTCTCCCCCGGACGGTTCGCCGCCGTCGCGCCCGACATCGCGCTCGGCGCGTCGCTGCTGCGGCGCCAGCAGTCGCTGGACTGGGCGCGCCGCTCCCTGGAGGAGCTGTCGGAGGAGTACCGCGCCAACGTCCGCCGCAGGGACGCCGCCCAGCTCATCGAGGTGCTGCCCAACCGGGCCGCGATGCGCGAGCACCTGCTGCACATGCAGGACAACGCCCGGGAGGAGATCCTGGGCTTCTGCCTGGCCGGCCCGGTCGCGATGACCGCCGCCCAGAACGACGCCGAGCCGTCCGCGCTCGCCCGCGGCGTGACCTACCGCGTCATCTACGAACGCGCGCTGCTGGAGGAGCCCGGCATGCAGGCCGACGTCGCCCAGGCGATCAAGCTGGGCGAGCGGTCCCGCGCCATCCCGCGGCTCCCCGTGCGGCTGACCGTCGCCGACCGCCGCATCGGCCTGCTCACGCTCGTCCAGCGGCCGGGCCTGTCCGAGCCCACCGCGGCGCTGATCCGCGGCGGCACCCTGCTCGACGCGCTGCTCGCCCTGTTCGAGAGCCAGTGGGACCGCGCGACGCCGTTGAGCGTCATGGACGGCGGCGCCCTGTCGCTGGAGGCCGAGACGGCGCCCTGCCCTCTCGACCCCGACGACCTCTACCTGCTGTCGCTGCTGGTGGCGGGCGTGCCCGACAAGTCGATCGCCAGCCAGCTCGGCATCAGCCAGCGCACCGTCCAGCGGCGCGTCTCGGGCATCATGGAGGCGGCCGGCGTCCAGACCCGCATGCAACTGGCCTGGCACGCCGCCCGCGAACGCTGGCTGTGACGGCGACCGTCCTCAGTGAGGGAACGCCATGCGGAGTCAGGGCCCGTCCTTTGTAACTTTCACCGCCGGGCGCCATGTCATCGCAGGTCGAACCGGTTAAGCAGGCCACCTCCTTCCTAGCGGGGACGCCGCCTCCATACCATCGCCACGCGGACGAGGCGGAGGTGGAGCATGGCGACCGGACGCGCACTCCTGGCGATCATGGCGGCGATGATCGGGGTCCTGGCGTACACGGCGCTCGCGCTCGTGCCGCCGGCCCGCGCCGCCACCGTGCGGATAATGCCGCTGGGCGACTCCATCACCGGCTCCCCCGGCTGCTGGCGCGCCCTGCTGTACAACAAGCTGGTGCAGGGCGGCTACAGCGTGGACATGGTGGGCACCCTGCCGCCCCAGGGATGCGGGGTGAGCTACGACGGCGACAACGAGGGCCACGGCGGCGCGCTGGTCACCACCGTCGCCGACCAGAACCAGCTCCCCGGCTGGCTCTCGGCGACCCGGCCCGACGTCGTGCTGATGCACTTCGGCACCAACGACGTGTGGAGCAACCGCGCGACCAGTACGATCCTGGCCGCGTACGGCAAGCTGGTCGACCAGATGCGCGCGAGCAACCCGAACATGAAGATCCTCGTCGCGCAGATCATCCCGATGAACCCGGGCTCCTGCCCCGAGTGCGCCCAGCGCGTCGTCGCGCTCAACTCCGCCATCCCCGGGTGGGCGCAGTCCAAGAGCACCACCCAGTCGCCGATCGTGGTCGTCGACCAGTGGACCGGGTTCAGCACCTCCAGCGACACCGGGGACGGGGTGCACCCCAACGCCACCGGCGACCAGAAGATGGCGAACAAGTGGTACCCGCCCCTGGCCGCCCTGCTCGACGGCGCCACCCCGACGCCCCCCGTCACCCCGACCCCCACCCCGCCGACCACTCCGTCGCCGCCGGTCACGCCGACCCCGACCGCGCCGACCACCCCCTCGCCCCCTCCGCCCGGCGGCTGCGCGGCCACCTACCGCGTCACGAACTCCTGGCAGGGCGGTTTCGGCGCCGAGGTCACCGTCAGGAACAACGGCACCGCTTCGCTCAGCGGCTGGACGGTGAGGTGGACCTTCGCCAACGGCCAGACGGTCACCCAACTGTGGAACGGAACCGTGAGCCAGAGCGGCGGCGCCGTGACGGTCGGAAACGCGAGCTACAACGGCGACCTGGGCGCCGGCGCCTCGACCACCTTCGGGTTCAACGGCAGCTGGACGGGCGCCAACAGCGTCCCCTCGGCCCTCACCTGCACCTCCCCCTGACCGCCGAACGGAGGGTGGACGGCCCCTGAGCGCCCGGGCCGCCCACCCCCGCCCCCCCGTGGACACCGTCGCCGAGATCGCCGGCCCTGTCGGTCACGCACCGGATCATCTACGCTGGCTCCCACCGCGAGGCGGGTAACGGTCAGGGGGAACTCCCCAATCGTGTCGAACCGTTGCGTTGGACGAAGGCCGTCCACGGTTCACGTGTTCGGTGCCCCCGGGAGGTCGTCGCTGGAGGAATCCATGGAGTTCCGGCTCCTCGGTCCCATAGAGGTCTGGAACGGCGGCCGTCAGGTGCCGCTCGGGGGGGCGAAGCCGCGAACCCTGCTCACCGCGCTGCTCATCGACGAGGGCCACGTGGTCGGGGCCGAACGGCTCATCGACGCCATCTGGGGCGCGGATCCCCCGGAGACCGCCCGGGCGGTGTTGCAGACCTACATCTCGTCGCTGCGACGATCGTTCGAACGCGCGGACATGCCCCCCGTCATCGTGTCCCACCAGGCGGGTTACCTGGCCGACGTCCCCGCCGGCGCCGTCGACCGTTCCGCGTTCGAGACGCTCGTCGCCCAAGGACGCCGCGCGGCCACCGAGGGGCGGCACGAGGAGGCGGCCGAGCGGTTCCGCGCCGCCCTCGCGCTGTGGCGCGGTCCCGCCCTCGGCGGGATGGGCGACTCCTTCCTGCTCGCCGAGGCCCGGCGCCTGGACGAGCTGCGGCTCACCGTGACCGAGGAGCGCATCGCCGCCGACCTCGAGATCGGCCTGCACGAGCAGGTGATCGGAGAGCTGACCGCTCTGGTGGCACGCCATCCCACCCACGAACGCCTTCGCCATGACCTCATGGCGACCCTGAACCACCTCGGGCGGCGGGGGGACGCGCTCGCGGTCTACCGGCAGGGCGTGGAGGTCCTCGCGGAGGAGCTCGGCATCGACCCCGGCCCCGAGCTGCGGCGGTTGCACGAGGGCATCCTGCGAGGGGACCCGCGCCTGTCACCCGGGCGCCGCTCCCGGACGCGCCCGCCGGAGACCTCCGCGCCCACGGGCTCGGGGGCGGCGAGCGGAACGCCCGGCAGGCCCGGCCCCGGCGGAGCCGGGCCCGAAAGGTCCGGTGCCACCGGGGCCACTCCCGAGCGGGCCGGTACCGGCAGCACCGGTATCGCGAGGTTCCCGACCGGAAGGAGCGGTACCGAGAGGGCCACTCCCGAAGCGGCCGGTACCGAAAGGGCCTCTCCTGAGAGGGCCGCTCCCGAGAGGGGCACTTCTGAGAGGGGCATTCCTGAGAGGGGCATTCCTGAGAGGGGCGCCCCCGAGAGGGGCAGGCCGTACCAGCTGCCTCCCGTCATCCCCGACTTCACCGGCCGGACCGAGGAGACGGTCCTGTTGCGGGCGGCTCTGACCCGGCCGTCCGCCATGCCGGTCTGCGTGATCCTCGGCGCCGGCGGCACCGGCAAGTCGACCCTCGCGTTACGGGTCGCCCACGACGTCGCCGAGCGCTACTTGGACGGCCAGCTCTACGCCGAGCTGCGCGGCACCACCGAGCTGCCGGCGACGCCCGAGGAGGTCCTGGGCCGCCTCCTGCGCGAACTGGGCACGCCCGCGCCGGAGCTTCCGCCGACCCTGGAGGAGCGGGTCAACCGCTATCGCAGCCTGCTCTCCGGCCGCCGCATGCTGGTGGTGCTCGACGACGCGGCCACCGAACGCCAGGTCCGCCCGCTGCTGCCCGGCTCGGCGGGATGCGCCGTGCTGATCACCTCGCGCAACAAGCTTCCGAGCCTCGCCGGCGCCCTGCCGACGGAGCTCGGCACGCTGACCGTCGACGCGGCGCTCGCCCTGCTTTCCCACGTCGCCGGCGCCGAACGCGTCACCGCGGAGCCCGGACCGTCGCGGATGATCGTACGGCAGTGCGGGTACCTGCCCCTCGCCATCCGCATCGCCGGAGCCAGGCTCGCCTCGCGCCGGCAGTGGTCGGTGAAACTCATGGCCGACCGCCTCGCCGATGAGCGGCGCCGGCTCGACGAGCTCGCCGTGGGCGACCAGGAGGTCCGCGCCGGCATCGCCCTGAGCTACGAACTGCTGACCGGCTCGGTCCGCAGGGCGTTGCGGTACCTCGGTCTGCTCGGCCTTCCGCACTTTCCCGCCTGGGTCGCGGCGGCCGCCACCGGGTCGAGCCTCGACGAGGCCGAACGGGAACTGGAACAGCTGGTGGACGCCTCGCTGGTCGAGGTCGAGGGTGTCGACGCGATCGGCCAGGTACGCTACCGGCTGCACGATCTCATCCGGCTGTTCGCCCGCGAGCGCGCCGAGGCCGAGGACCCGCCACCGGAGCGCGTCGGCGCGGTGACCAGGGTGCTCGGCGGCTGGCTCTGGCTGCTGTCGAAGGTGCGCGCCGTCGAACCGTCGGGCACGATCGCGGTGCGCGAGTCCTACCGGCTCGCCCTGCCCATCGATCCGCAGGCCGCGCGGGCCGTCCTGGCGGCGCCCAACACGTGGTTCCGCATCGAGGAGGAGCCGCTGGTCGTCGGCGTCGAACTGGCGGCGGGACTGGACCTCGACGAGGCCGCGGTCGAACTGGCCTCCGCGCTGTGCCATTCCGCCTTCGCCGTGGAGAACCAGTTCACGGCCTGGAGCCGCACGCACGACGCCGCCCTGGCCGTCGCGCGGCGCAGGGGGAACACCGCCGGGCAGGCGACGCTGCTCGCGGAGCTGGGCCAGCTGCGATACGAGCAGGACCGCTACGCCGACGCGCAGGAGTACTTCGGCAAGGCGCTCGCGATGTTCCGCGCCGCCGGGGACCTGCGGGGAGAGTGCGCCATCCTCACGGGCATGGGCGTCGTCTGCCGCGAACAGGGGCACCTGCCCGAGGCGCTTCACTATCTCGACAGCGCTCAGCGGATGTGGCGCGACGAGGGCGACGAGGCCGCTCTCGCCCACGTGCAGCGGCTGGCGGGGTCGGTCAGGCTGGAACAGGGCGACCTGGATCATGCCTGGAACGACCTGGACCACGCGTTCACGCTGTACAGGCGATCGGGCAGCCGGCGAGGTGAGGCGCTGACCCTGCGCACCATGGCCCTGCACCACCTGGCCAGGGATCAGTACGCCGAAGCGGAGCGGCTGAGCGAACAGGCGGCGCACATCTTCGGCGACATGGGCGAGCGGCTGCTGGAGTGCTACGCGTTGCGCACGCGCGCCAAGGCGTGGCTCCGGCAGGGCAGGTGCGACGAGGCGCTGCCCGCGCTGGACGGCATCCTCGCCGACATGCGGGCCCTGCACGACCGGTGGGGCGAGGCGATCACCTTGCGCACGCTGGGAGAGCTCCATCTCGCCGTCGGGCACCTCCCGGAGGCGGAGAGCTGCCTGAAGGAGTCGGTGCGGCAGTGGGAGGAGCTGGGGCTTCCTCTGTTCCGCGCGCGGACCCTGCGTGACCTGGCCCTGCTGCACGAAGAGCTGGGACAGTACGCGGCGGCCGAGACCGTGCGGGCGGAGGCGGTCGAGATCTTCCGGGCGTACGGCTCTCGCGAACACGCGGAGCTCGCTCCGCTGCGGAGAACCGGCTCCGCGCAGGAGGACGTCGTTCTGTAGAGCGGCCTACAACGGATTTACAGCGGTATTGGAGCGCGCGGTCGCACTCTTTCGGAGCCAGATCGAATCTGTCCCGAAATGAGGCATCCGATGAGTGCATCCCCCTCGCGTCCCGCCCGTGGCGCCCTCCGGCTCGCCGGAATCACCGCCATGGCGCTGACCTGCAGCCTGCTGATCGCGCCCGCCGCCATGGCCGGTCCCACCCCGGCGCCCAGCGCGAAGGCCAGTGACGTCGGCGCGCTCCGAGCCGTCGCCGCGTGCGACGCGAACGGCACCACCTCCACCGACTCCGCCCTCGCGACGCAGCTCAACGGCTCGCTGAAGGCCAAGATGAAGGGGTACATGTCGGCCTACCGCGTCTCCTGCGCGCGGATGGTGGTCAAGGCCGTGCGCGACCGCGGGCTGAACCTCAGGGCCGCCGTCATCGCCATCACCACGACGATCGTCGAGTCGAGCATCGACAACATCAGCGAGGAGCTCGACCACGACAGCCTCGGGCTGTTCCAGCAGCGGGCCTCCTGGGGGACCAGGGCCGAGCGGCTGAACCCGGACTGGGCCACCAACGCCTTCCTCAAGAAGATGCAGTCGAAGTACCCGGACGAGAAGTGGCTGACCGCGCCGATCGGCGAGGTCTGCCAGGCCGTTCAGGTGTCGGCGTACCCGGACCGCTACCAGCCGCAGGCCGGCGACGCGAAGATCATCGTCGATGCCATCGTGGCCTCCCAGGCGCCTCCGGACCCGGTCGACTACGGGGTGCTGGACTTCACCCTGTCCGACAGTTTCGACTCCAACACCAACACCCGGCCGGTCATTAGGTACGGCAACAGCCCCATGATCCCCATCATCGGCGACTGGGACGGCGACGGCGTCGACACCCCCAGCGCCTACGACCCCACCACCGCCACCTTCCACCTGTCCAACAACCCCTCCAACGGCCAATCCCAGTACAACATCAAATACGGCAACCGAAACTCCATCCCCATCGTCGGAGACTGGGACGGCGACGGAAAGGACAACATCGGCGTCCGCATGGGCTACAGCTTCTACCTACGCACCTCCACCATCACCTGCACCACCTACACCACCACCTTCTAAGGCTACGGCAACACCACCTGGATCCCCGTCTTCGGCGACTGGGACGGCAACGGCACCGACACCCCCAGCGCCTACGACCCCGCCACCGGCATCTTCTACATCTCCAACAACCCCGCCAGCGGCGACGCCGACTACCACTTCAAATACGGCAACGACTACTCCACCCCCTTCGCCGGCGACTGGGACGGCGACGGCAAGACCAACGTCGGCGTCCGCATGGGCTACACCTTCTACCTGCGCACCAGCCCCGTCACCAGCGCCACCGAAACCACCCGCCCCGTCCCCTTCGGCAACACCGCCGACCTCCCCGTCATCGGCGACTGGAACGGCGACGGCACCGACACCCAAGGCATCGTCCGGTAGCTCCTTCCGGCCCCGTCCCGGTGCACAGCCGGGACGCCCCGCCGTCCCCCCACCCCACGCCCCTGTGCCGCCGTGACCGACACGGCGGCACAGGGGCGTTCCGCGTCGTCGGACACACCGCCCTGGCACTCCCCCGCGCGCCCGCCGCCCGCCGTGCGCCGTGCGCCGTGCGCCGTGCGCCGACGACGCTGTAATCCCCTCGCACGCCGGCCGCCGGAAGCTACAGCGCACTTACAGCAAGGTTGGAGCGCCCACCCGGATCCTTCTCACACGGAGATCGGCAGACCCGCAGGACTTACCGGAAAGGAACTCCCATGAGTTCGATCACCCCCCGCACCGGGACCACGACGACCCGCTCGCGCTTCCTGCGCCGGCTCGGCGGCGGGCTGGCCACCACGGCTCTGCTCGGAACAGGGCTCATCGCGACCACGACCTCCCCTGCCGCCGCCGCGTCGCGCGCGACGATCGTGTCGGTCGCCCAGGGCCAGCTCAACAACTCCTCGCGCAACCACGAATCGCCGATGGGCAGCGGCTGCAACTTCTACACCGGGTACTTCCGCTCCTGGAAGCCCTCCTCCGGGTGTCCCTCGACCGACGGGGTCCAGTGGCGCGACAGCGACTGGTGCGCCGACTTCTCCAAGTACGTGTGGAAGAACGCCGGCGTGCGCAACGCCGACATCGCCGAGACCGACGGCGGCGTGCTGACAGGCTGGGCCGCCTCCTTCAAGAACTACGGGACCAAGTACGGCACCTGGCACGCCCGGTCGAGCGGCTACACGCCCCAGCCTGGTGACGCCGTCGTCTTCGACTGGGACCGGGACGGCGACATCAACCACGTCGGCATCGTCAAGTCGGCGACCTCGAGCACCGTCTACACCATCGAGGGCAACGCCAGCGACCGCGTCAAGGAGAACAGCTACTCGCGCTCGGACGGCGACATCGTCGGATACTCCGCTCCCCTCGGCATCGACAGCACCCCCGACCCCGAGCCCGAGCCGGTCGACTACGGGGTGCTGGACTTCACCCTGTCCGACAGTTTCGACTCCAACACCAACACCCGGCCGGTCATTAGGTACGGCAACAGCCCCATGATCCCCATCATCGGCGACTGGGACGGCGACGGCGTCGACACCCCCAGCGCCTACGACCCCACCACCGCCACCTTCCACCTGTCCAACAACCCCTCCAACGGCCAATCCCAGTACAACATCAAATACGGCAACCGAAACTCCATCCCCATCGTCGGAGACTGGGACGGCGACGGAAAGGACAACATCGGCGTCCGCATGGGCTACAGCTTCTACCTACGCACCACCCCCATCACCAGCACCACCGAAACCACCACCAGCTACGGCTACGGCAACACCAACTGGATCCCCGTCGTCGGCGACTGGGACGGCAACGGCACCGACACCCCCAGCGCCTACGACCCCGCCACCGGCATCTTCTACATCTCCAACAACCCCGCCAGCGGCGACGCCGACTACCACTTCAAATACGGCAACGACTACTCCACCCCCTTCGCCGGCGACTGGGACGGCGACGGCAAGACCAACGTCGGCGTCCGCATGGGCTACACCTTCTACCTGCGCACCAGCCCCGTCACCAGCGCCACCGAAACCACCCGCCCCGTCCCCTTCGGCAACACCGCCGACCTCCCCGTCATCGGCGACTGGAACGGCGACGGCACCGACACCCAAGGCATCGTCCGATAACCCCCGCCTGCTCTGATCCAGGCCCCTGTGCCGCCGGCCACTCGGCGGCACAGGGGCACTTCCCTCTTGCCATCAGACCAAGAACGAGGTGTCGTCCCCATGCCACAGATCACGTTGTTGTCCGACTCCCGGATCCTCGCGCTGCCGGTGGAAGAATGCGGCCAGCCCCTGGTCGACCTGCGCGGGTTGGACGGGGTGCTCATCGACCAGCGGCTCGCGGATCCGGCGGGGGCCTACGCGCACCTGCGGCTCAGCGTCGCCGAACGGCTCGTGGCGGCTCAGGCGCTGCTACCGCCGGAGCTCAGGATCCTGGTGATCGAGGGATACCGGCCGCCGGTACTGCAGGAGCGGTATTTCGCCGAGTCCGTCGAGGAGCTCCGGGACCTGCACCCCGACTGGAGCGCCGAACGCCTCCGCCGGGAGGCGGGCCGGTACATCTCTCCTCCCGAGGTGGCGCCGCACGTGGCGGGCGCCGCCGTGGACCTGACCCTCTGCAGCGAGGCCGGGGCCGAGCTGCCGATGGGCACGGAGGTCAACGCCACGCCCACCGGCCCTGACGGGGCGTGCTACACCGCCTCCCCGGACATCTCGCCGGAGGCGGCCGGCAACCGGCGCCTGCTGGCCTCGGTCCTGACGGCGGCCGGCCTGATCAACTATCCGACCGAGTGGTGGCACTGGTCGTACGGGGATCGTTACTGGGCCTACGTGAGCGGAGCCCCGGCCGCCCGCTACGGCCTGCTCGACACCCCCGCCCTGGCCGGCCCGCCCGCCCGCTGAGGTCGTCCGCGGCCCTCACCTGCACCTCTCCCCGACCGCCGAGCCGAGGGCGGGCCGCTCCCGTACGCCGGGGCCGCCCACCCTCGTCCTCGGTCTATCAAACTTGTGCAGGACGCGGCCAAAGTGAACAACTCCCCATGCTCACATGACCGCCAACTTATGAGAGACTCCAGGCTTGCGGGGCGGTAGCTCAGCCGGTCAGAGCAGCGGACTCATAATCCGTAGGTCGTGGGTTCAAGTCCCACCCGCCCTACTCCGCTACCAGGGAGAACCCTTGTTGACCTGGCCTTATACCGTAGGCGTCCCGAGCGATCATGCAGGCGGACGCCGCCAGATGCAGCCGTAAGCCGGTGCTCGCGGGATATATGCGGGATGAAACTGCCGTCATTCTCCCAGGTCAGACATGCAAAAACGAAGGGCCACGGGGTGACCGTGGCCCTTCGATGGTAGATCGTCCTCATGCCGTCAACGCGCCGGCTATGCGCTGGTTGGCGATCTCGCGTTGCCCGTCGATGCACTTGGCGTAGACCCGCAGCAGCACATCCACGCTGTGGCCCGCCCGTTCGGCTACGTCCGGGGCCGGGACGCCCACGTTGAGCCAGAGCGAGACCGCCGCATGCCGCAGGTCGTACGGCCTGCCCGCCAGCGGTGAGGTCACCTGGTCAGGGGTCAGCGCGTACGTCCGGGCTTCTTTCCAGACCTTGCCGTACGCGGTGCCGGCGAAGACGCTGCCGGTCTTGGTCCGAAACAGCCGCCCGTCCGGCGCAGTGCCGTACCGGTCGAGGTGCTCCCGAAGGATCTTCACCAGTTCGGGCGGGATCGGCACGTCCCGGATGGCCTTGCGCCGCCGTTGCTTGAGCCCGCGGACGTCATGCGTCTGCCCCGAGTCGGAGAACCGCCGCGGGCTCTCCGGTCGCGTCTGTTCCAGGGTCAGCAGGCCCCACCCGGTTGCCGGAAGATGACAGTCCTTCGCTCGAAGCCCCGCCGCCTCAGCAGGTCGAAGACCGGCGAAGTACATGCAGGCGAACATGCCCGCCAGCATCGCCCCGCGCGACCGGCCAACGTACGTCACCGCGACGAGGAGCTCCCGAGCCTGCGCGGGGTTGACCACCACACGCCGGTCTACCTCACCCGAGATCTTCGCGGGCTTCCAGTTCACCCGGTCCAGCGGATTTGCCGAAAGATCCCCGAGTTCGGCCGCGTACTCCAGCGCGTGATGGAACACCGCCCGCTTACGCCGGAACGTCGAGTCAGCCGCCCTCGTGCCGTCGAGGGTGACGGACAGCGCCTCCAGCGCGGCCCGTGCGGTCTTGGCGTCCTCCAATTCGACGATGGGCAGCGATGCCGCCATGAGCCACCGCAGCGCCGCCGCCTGCTCAGGGTCGAGGGTGCTCCGCCGGTCGTCAGGCAGGAACGTGTGCTTCCGGAGGACCGTGCGCATGATCGCCGTAGTCGGCTTGCCCGGCCGGTCGTGCAGCAGGGCGAGCGTGACACCGGTCATCGTGTCCGTCATACCCTCGCGGGACTTGGCCGCCGCGTGAGGCCATCTGGTCAGCACGTACGCCTGCGCGAACTCCAGCCACGTACGGGCGTTCTTGGCCTTGACCAGCGACTCAGGCAGTCCCGTTTCCAGGTCGAACGCCTCACCGCGTCGAGCGGCCTGCCGCAGGTCCGACAGAAAACTCTCGGCGAGGGCCTTGGTACGCAGGGTCTTGGACTTCTGCCGGCCGCCGACCTTCCACCGCACCTCATACGACGCGGTCTTGCTCGACATGTTGCGGCGAATGTCCCAGAACTTCACGTCATAGCTGGTGTTCACGCCGCCTCCCGCAGGGACTCAAGCCAGGCGTCGAACTCGCTGCGATACAGCCGGATCTCACCGTTGGGCAGCTTGAACCCCAATGGCGCCTTGCCGATCTCCCGCCAGCGGTAGAAGGTGCGGACCGAGATCCCGCCCAGTTCGGCGAGGATGTCAGGAACGGTCATCAGCTCGTCGTGCTTCTTCACGCTGCCCTCCCGCCGGTTGTCGAATGATCTTGTGTGGGTTGCCCGTCCGCTTCCGCCTGGAGACGTTGCATGGTGGTGCGCCAGCGTTGGCGTTCGGCGACCGAGCGCAGTAGCCGCATGGCGAGCGGGGGGACGTTGGCATCGCCGTTGGGTACGGGGCGCCAGATGTAGCGGTCGGGGTCGGTGGCCGCCTGGTCGCCGTTGAGTCCGAGTGCTTCCAGGACCCAGGTGCGGCGGTCTTGCTTGTGTTCGGTCAGGGTCTTGTTCGACCACTTGCGCGAGACCAGGACGCGCCGTCCGGCGTAGCCGAGGTGTTCGGGCTTGTGTGCCTTGCCCTTGCATCCGCCCGGCCGCATGCCTGCTTTGGCGCTCTTGGGTTGTACGCCGTAGCGCAGCCAGTTCGGGCAGGTGGGCGAGCACGGCTCGAAGCGCAGTGCTTCGGCCATCCGCGCGGCGTGGTCGCGTTGTGCGGGGTTGTCGGGGTCGAGGGTGTCGCCGATGGACTTGGTCAGGTACTTGGACAGGTAGCGGATGCACTGGTCGGCATCCGGGGTGCCGGCCAGGACGCCCTGAACGTCGACCTGGGTACCGAAGCGGAGCACGTGCAGCGGTTCGGCATCTTCGTCCGTTCCAAGTTGGTCGAGTGCCTGATCCCAGGTGGGGAGGATCTCCCCGGTCGCGGGGTCGAGGTAGTCGCCGGCCCGATCGTCGGCGTTGGCTTGGTCGTGTTCGACCCACACGGGCAGGTGTTCGCCCTCGTAGACGACCCGGTCGGCTTTGGGCCACCACACTTGGTGGTAGGTGGCCGCCGCGATGGCCTTGATCTCGGCGCGGGGCAGGGTGCCGCGTACGGCCATGTGCAGGTGCGGAGCGAGCCGCTTTTGTGGTTCGACGCTGGCGAAGTACTGCACGTCGTAGCCGGCCACGCGGCGGAGGTTCTGCACGAACCGGTCGACCAGCTTGGAGAAGTGCAGCGCGTCCCTCGCGGCCCGCCGGTAGTCGTAGGTGTCGGGGTCGACCGGCGCGCCGTTGTTCACCCGCCCGTAGGAGGGCAGGGTGAGTGTGACGAACAGCGACGGCCGGTAGACCTTGCCGTCCGAGGCGGTGAAGGTCCGGCCCAGGGTGGTGTTCTGTCGTGCCCGCTTGGGCAGGTCGGGGGCATCCTGCCGCCGCCTGGTCGACCGCTTGCGCCTATGTGCCGTACGGCCGAGGACACCGCCGCGCATGCCCGAGGCGTTGATCTCGGCGTCCAACTCGGCGATGGCGGCGTCCAGATGCTCAACCGGTTCGCCGGCCGCCGCGGCCTGATCACGCTGCACCTGCACATCAGCCCGGAACCCAACCAACCACTCTTGATCCGCGTTCGGTTCGTCCGGGGTGATGACCGGTTCGGCTTCCAGGTGCCAGCCCTCGCGGCATTGCGCCATTCGCAGGTGCCGGTTCCGCTTCGCGCACGAGGGACACTTGCTCGCCAGGGTCGCCCCGCACGGGACATCGATGATCTCTGTCTTGCCGGTCTGAGTGTCGATGCGCTTGAGCGGGATGGGCCGGATGCACACGCCATGCTGGACGGCGACCGCCTCGACCACGTCCCGCGCCAGCGGTTGGGCCATCCGCACCGCCCGCGGCGTCTTCCGATCCACGGATCCGGTCACGCGGCCTCCCCGGAGTCGAGGAGACACAACGCGCTGTGGCCGCATTCACGGCACTCGACCATCCCGCGCACCGGGTCCAGCCAGAGCATGTTGAGCGTGCCGCAGACCGAGCAGCGCAGCCCGTCGAGGAAGTGCGCCAGCGTCATCGACTCTCCCCCGCTCCGGCGTACTCGGCGACCATGGCGCGGATGTCGGAGTCGGAGACGTAGGCGGCCCGGACCCGCACGGGATCGGGGTCGGCTTCCAGGCGGACATAGCCGATGCCGGCGCCACGCGTCGGGTCGGGTGAGATCTGGTCGGCCAGCGCGCCCCGGTCGCGGGCGCCGTCGCCCAAGACCATGTCGACCTGTTCGGACTCATCGAGCCGTAGCGCGATCTTGTCGGGGAACAGGTTGCGGATGTTCATGACCTCCTTGCGCGGATCCTGGAGCGCCGCCATGACGCCGACACCGACCGCGCGACCTTGCGTGGTCAAGGTGGCAAGGGCACTGGTGATGCGCTGGCGAAGGCCCTTGTCCGATTGGTAGGCGGTCAGGAACGCCACCTCGTCGACGAGCACCAGGACGAACGGGTCAGCGACGGTGGGAGTGTGCGAGCGGCGTAGCCCGGCGTACCGGTCGGCGCGTTCCTGCATCACCTTCACCGCCGCTTCGAGCAGGTCGGCGCACTCGGCGGGGGTTGCGGCGTACCGGCCGCCGAACAGCGCCCGCCCGTAGGACAGTTCCATCCGCTTGGGATCCAGCGCCCACAGCTCGACCAGCCCGTCCGCCGCCGCCGGGAGCAAGCCGCGGACCGTCGACCAGAGGTAAGAGCCCTTGCCGGCCCCGGTCGCCCCCGCGATCAGGACATGGGTTCCATGAACCTTGAGTAGGTACGGGGAGCCGTCCTCACACATGCCGATCTCGACCGGCCCCACCGACGCCGTCTCAGAGATCGGCACGGCCGGTATGGGCACGATCAGCGGATCATGACGCGGGAAGGTCAGCGTCAGCCGTCCGGCCCGCTCGACCCCCACCCGGCACGAAGTCGACCCGAAGCCGTGCGCCAGGTGCTCGATACGGTCGGACCAGTCCTTGACCGCCTGCCCGGACAGCATCCGCACCGTGACCCGGTCGGCCCACGAGTCGCACTCGACCTGGACCAGACGAGGCAGGTAGTCACGGCCCCGGAGGTGACGGCCGAGCCCGGAGACGATCATCACCGGTTGCCAGTGCCGCCGGTAGATCCAGAACCGGCGCCAGAACGCCAGCAGCCGCCAGGAGATCCACCGCGTGAACGAGGCGCGGTCAGCGGTGAACCAGCCCACCAGCGCCGAGCAGAGCACGACCAAAGCCAGCAGAAGAGGCAGCCAGCCTGCCAGCCGCCATACCGACACCACGGCCGAGATCAGGAGCGTGACGATGGGGTGAACGACGATCAGCCGGACCAGACCGGCCAGGCAGCGCCACACGAAGATGATGAGCGTGATGATCGCGGGGGTCTGCATGACCGCCGGCCGGAACACGACCGCGGTGTCAGGAGTCGTGGAGACGAGATTCCGCGTCTCGTCCCCGGGGAGTCGCTTGAACATAAGCTTGGTGCCTCTCGTGATGTGGAGTCAGGGGAGAACCCAGGGGCCGCCGGAAGTTGCCGCTTCCAGCGGCCCCGCTCACGATCAGGCCGCCGTCTCGGAAGGGCCGGCCGGGTCGGTCTGCGCGTCCCGCAAGCGCTCGCAGTCGGCGAGGTAGCGGGCAGCGGCGGCGAACAGCTCACGAGCCACGGTGATGTCCTGGTCGGTAACCGGACCGGCCCCCGTGGTGGAGATCGACACCATGCCCCGTCCTGCCTCCATGGAGAGATAGGGGCGCTCGTCGTCGATCACTGCCGCGCGGATGCGCAGCGCGCCTGTGTGGTAAGCGACCGAGACACGCGGGTCACGATCGGGTTCGAGGGTCACCGTGATGTAGGTGTAAGGACGCTCGCTCATGCCCGCGCCCCCGTGGTGCGAGGCGAGCGGAGGAACATCCGCTCAACCGAGACGGCGAACGCGTGCGCCTCGCTGGCGAGCTGCCGGGCGAAGTCGACGTCCGAGGCGGTCACCTGGTCGCTGGCGGTCGTGGTGACCAGGACCGAGGTAGCCCCGAAGTCCAGGACCAGCACCGGGGTACGGGTCGGGTAAGGGTGATTGCCGGCCTTGGCACCGTGACCGGTGTTGAGGTTGATGATGCTGGTCGCGCGGGACCTGCGACGGGACATCAGATGCTCTCCTTAGCAGCGTTGGGGGTCTTGGACGAGGCAGGGCGCAGGCCGCGCATCTCGCGGACCCGGATGGAGTAGGCCAGCCGGCCGTTCCCGTTGACGTACGGGGTCACGGACACGCCGTCGAACTCGACCGGCGTGAACGGCAGCCCGGCCATCGGCGCCGGCGGGACCGGCTGAGCCGGCGCGAGGATCTTGACCGCCACGGTCTTCTGAGCGGGCTTGAGCGTCGGGTCGGCGTCCATGACCGCGACCTGCCAGACCAGTTCGCGGGTCTGCTTGTCGCGCGCCTGCACGAACCGGCCGTTGGTCGAGGCGTCGAAGTCCTTGACCGGCTCGACCTCCCCGACCACGTAGCAGCCGTGCGGGAAGACCATGTCGAAGCTGACAGGGATGGGACCTTGCAGAGCCATTGGGGGCGTCCTCTCAGCGAGGTAGATACTCATTGAGTCGACCACTTGTTCGACTGAGTTACACGATAAGACTACCGCACTCGTCCGCACAAGTGCTTAAGGCAAACGAGTACGGCTGAGGCTTAACTCACCTGGTAGACGTCTTCAAGCTCATGCAGGTCACCCGGCAGAGCGACGCTCAACAGCAGGAGCACGGCGCCGGCGGCATCGTGCACGGTGGCCAGCACGCCGAGGACCGGCGCGGCGGAGCCGAGCAACTCCGCTTCCTCCTTGGTCGGCTTCCTCGCGGACAGCCGTTCGATCACGTGATCAAAGCGCGCGTGCTTGACCGACTGGAGATGCTGCCGGATCCCGTGCCGCAGGGGTTCGGGCTTGTCGACGTCGGTACCGAGGGCGAGTTCCAGAGGGAACCACAGGGACTCCACCGCTGACACTCTGTCCTGATGTCTGGCCACGCGCCGTCGGACGATCACGGGAGTGCGCTCCCCCACGCCCAGCAGTCGCGCGATGTGCCGTGGCGCTGGCAGCCGCTCGACTCCGAGCAGATTCTCAGCGGTCTCGGACTGCTCAGCCGCCATCAAGCCCGGCCGGATCCGATCGGGCGAGCTTTCGGGGCGGCCTTTCACGAACGACCCGCGACCGTGTTCCCGTTCAATCCACCCTTGCATGGCGAGGGTTTGCAGCGCTCGGACCACGGTCGTACGGCCGACGCCGAACTCTCGCACGAGCTGCGTCTCCGAGGGCAGCATCTCGCCGGGCGCGTACTCGCCATCTTGAATGCGCTGTTGAAGCGCCGTCATCACCTGGGCGTACTTCGGTGGGGCGAAGTCCATGCTCACGTTAACCGCCCGATCGCTCTTCCACTTGTCTGCATAAGCACAGTACCGGCTGAGTGCCAGGCTGTCAGGAACTCACCGCCGAGCGGAGGACGGCTATCGCGCCTGCCCTGACAGCAGGGCCAGCCATATCGCGCCGCCCTCCACATAGGTCCAGGCGTGACTGTAGGAGACGACCACCGCCGCGCCCTTGGCGGTCATCCGCCGGATGAACGACATGCCGCCGCCCTGGCACAGCTCATACCAGGTGACCCGATGTTCGTGACAGGTCCACGCCACCACCCGAACGCGGGCGAAGCGAGCCGAGGCATGCCAGGCCAGCTCATCGCTACCAGGTTGCAGCGGCGGAAGATGCGGAGCAGGGCAGGAGGTGCCCCAGGACGGCGTTCGGTTGCTCACCGATCGGCCCGGTTGAACCGCACCGTCCCCGCCGGGTCCACAGTCGCCCGGAAGATCACCCGCCGTGCCCAGTCATCGGGCATGACGCCGAACTCGTGCACGCGGTGCATGATGCGGCCCCGAGGCTGCACACGCGGGTCCATCTGACGCAGCGCCGTTCGCAGCGCGTCCATGGAACTGGCCTGCCCAGAGGTGGTGCCACACGGGCCGGCCTCGTCGACGCCCTCGGGTCCCATGAAGACCTCCCAGTCGAACATCTCGACCAGCGGCGCCGGACCCTCGCAGTACAAACAGTCTTCCTGCGAGGCGGCAAGCATCCCCAGCAACGCCCCCGCGACCCGGCCGCGCCGAGTGACGATCTTCCAGCCCCGCCCGTTACACGCGCTGCACTTAACTGCCGTTGTCATGCCCGAAACAATGGCGCGCAGAATCTTTCGCCCCTATTCCGCGCGGATATTCCACCGGGAGATATAGGCTCACGAACACCACCGATGCGCGACCATCTTCGAGGCAGCGACCGGAGGACGACATGCACGGAAACGCTTTCGACCCCATCCACATCCCCGCATGGGTATGGGACCGCGCAGAAACCCGCGACATCCTGAAAAATCGCGACGTGGCGGGACTGTTCAACATCGCTGTCAAGTACGCCGGCGCCAGCCAGGTACGCATCAGCACCGCAACCGGCATCGCCCAAGGCCGCATCAGCCAGCACATCCGCGGCCTGCGTCAGGTCACCGACCTTGAGGTGTTCGAACGCATCGCCACCGGCTTGGGCCTGCCCGACCATGCCCGCATGCTCTTCGGTCTGGCCCCGCTCGACACCGCCTCACCCACCGGCAACCACGGCGATGAGCACCAAGAGCAAGCCGACGAGTTGCGCACCCAGCTCGAAGCCGCCGCCACCGTCGACACCACCATGGTGATGATCCTCAACACCGACACCAACAACCTGCGCCTACTGGATCGCCGCCTCGGCAGCGCGGCCATCGCCGACAAGATGCGCGCCCAGATGGCCCAGATCGAGCGTGCGCACCGGCACGCCGTACGCCCCGGCATCCGCGCCCAACTCGCCCGCATCCTCGCGGAAACCGCATCCCTGGCCGGCTGGCAGGCCATCAACACCGGCGCGCTCAACGACGCCTGGAACCACTACGAGAACGCCAAAGCCGCCGCACGCGGGGCCGACGAGCCGGCCATCCTCGCCTACGTCTCCGCCGAACAGGCATACGTCCTCATGGACCTCGGCCAACCGGCCCAGGCGACCGAACTCCTCCAGTACATCCACACCACCCACCGCGACCGCATCCCGGCCCGGTTACGAACGTGGCTTGCCGCCGCAGAGGCCGAAGCAGCCGCGATACTCGGCGACGAGGCCACATGCCGACACGCCCTCGCCCAGGCCGCCGCACTCCTACCGGACGGACCCGGCGACCCGGACATGCCCTATCTGTCCATCGACGCCCACCACCTCGCGCGCTGGCGAGGCAACTGCCTCGTCAGATTCGGCGACCCCGGCACGGTCGAAGATCTGCGCTCAGCCCTCGCAGGCATGGACGGGACCTACAACCGCGCCGAATCGGCCCTGCGCTGCGACCTGGGACATGCCCTACTCGCCCTGGGCGAGCCCCAAGCAGCGCAAGGCCACATCCAACGAGCTCAGCAACTCGCCACGATGACCGGATCCAGCCGACAGCGCAAACGCATCGACGAACTCGTCCGCGCCGTCAAGCTCGCCCTGAACTGAGCCGCTCACGCGCCGCGTACACACCTACCAACGTCCCCGACGTCCAGATATCACCACGAGCGATCATCGCCGGCACCTCCGACAGCGGAACCCACTCGATGAGATCCGCCTCGATCTCCCCTGTCGGACTCCCGACCAGTTCGACCCCGCGCGCCAAGAACACGACATGCTCGGAGTCGACCATGCCCGCCGCCGGCTGATACGTGACCAGGTGCTCGATCTCCTTGGCCCGATACCCGGTCTCCTCCTCGATCTCCCGAAGAGCCGTGGCCGAGGCATCCTCACCGACCTCGATGAGCCCACCGGGCAACTCCCAGCCCCACCGGTCGAACAGGAACCGATGCCGCCACATCAACAGCACCCGGTCCTGATCATCGAGCACCACCGCGATAGCCGCCCGGTCCAGATGCACCGCATGGTGCTCGAACCGCTCCCCGTCCGGGATCTCCACATCCACGAGCCCGAGCCGGATCCACCGGTTGTCATACACCAACCGCTCACCATGCACGATCCACCGCGACCGCTCTTCATTCGTAGCCACCCCCCGAAGCTACCGCCCAGCATCACTCAGGTACACGGCGACATCTACGACCTGGCAAGCAGCGGAATGCCGAGCGTTACTTAAGGTCATCTGAAATGGTGCTATTGGTCAGACCGTAATAACCCCGGATGCTCACGCACTCCGCTTCAGTCCACGGGCCGCTGTCAGCTCCACGTCTACGGCTACCCCGACAGAGCCTCGCGATGGGAACGGTCCCACTTCTGTAGACGCAAGACCAAGCCGTCTGATAGGTGTCATGACTCACCCACTGGAGGAAGTTGCATGACTCGTAGAGCCTTGATCGCGTTCGAGACAGCTGGCTCTCAGATCTTCGTCGAGGTAGACGAACAGGTCCTTGGCCCAGAGCGTGTCGCCCTTCGAGACAAAGCTGTAATGAGTGCGAAGGTGAGCTTCAATGAGGCGATCAGCGTGATACGCCCGGCAGCACAAGCGATACTCGATGAGACCGCGAAAGTCAGGACCGCGCCAGACGAAGTCGAATTGACCCTCGGGCTGAAATTCACCGCCAGTGCGGCAGTCCTCGTGGCATCAGGCTCAAGTGAAGCTAGCTGTGTCGTAAAAATGGTCTGGAAAAACACCCCAGCTTAAAGATGAGTACCGAGGCACGTGCTCCACTGCAATATCTAGCTCAAGTGCAGTGGCCGAGCGGCACGACGGCTGGAATGGCGATCATACTCAGCGAGAATCGCTTGGTTACTTGCGCGCACGTAGTAGAACGACTTGTGGAGGACGCACAGGACGCGCTTACCAATGGTCGAGAAATCGTCGTTCACATTGGCTGGCCACTTTCACCGGGTGCCGTCGGGCGTGCGCGTGTAATGTCAGAATGGTGGAGGCCAAAGGATCCTTACGGGCGCGGGGACCTCTCCATTCTAGAAATTCTGGACGCTCTTCCAGATACCGCCGAACCAGCTCCACTTGCAGACATAAGCAATCACGAGGGACACCTTTTCAAGGCGTATGGTCTTCCAGAAGATGATCTATATCTAGTTTCATGCGATGGAGCGATCCGGGGCTATGAGGGCCCCGGCGGCACATGGGTGCGTCTCGAAGGAAGAGCCGGCCTGGGACGAACAATTAGTCCGGGCTTCTCCGGCACCGCCGTGTGGGATCAGAGCGTTGAGGCCGTCGTCGGCATGGTAGTCGCACGTGATCAAGTGCTTGACGCCAGAGGCGGCTTCTTCATACCAATGGCAGAGATGGTTAAGTCGTGTCCAGTTATAGCGAACTACGCTCCTACCTCTTTTGAGCGAAGTATCGATGCGCGAGAGCACTGGATACCACGAGCGCGCGGAGTAAGTAGCAGCGCTGAAAGTGGTTGGTATTTTACCGGCCGTGAGACTATCTACAGAGAGTTGACGGCTAACTTTTTTAGTGGGGCTGCGATAAGCAGAAGGCTCTACTGTGTAACGGGAGGCCCCGGGTCGGGAAAATCGGCCATTCTTGCACGACTCCCCGTGCTAGGAGATAGACGCCTCGCTAAGCACGCACAGCGAAACAGCTATGAGCGGACCCTAGAACATGTCGACGTAGTGGCGATATACCTACGACAGAAGAACTTCCTCGAAGTACTCGACGAGATAGGCCGCGCTCTGGGGTATAAAGTCGAGACTTTTGATCAGCTACAGCAAGCAATCGCGAAAAATCACAGGAGGACCACCCGTCCTTTGGCGCTGATCCTAGACGGGCTGGACGAGGCGGCCGACCCAAATACTCGTGACCGCCTAGCCCGAGAACTAGTGAAGCAACTCGGCTACTACGCTGGAGAACTCCGTCTCACCCTCATAGTGTCTTGTCGGTCAGGTATTCCCGGAAGCGAGAATGAGAAACTCGTAGAGGCCCTAGGATCACGTCGACATGTGCTCACTGTCGACAAACCCCCCTACATTGATAGGAAGGAATTACAAAACTACGTGGAAGCCCGACTACTCGGCCGGGCTAGCGATGGTGCGGTAAATCCTTATGAGGACCGCCCTAAATATGCGGCTACTCTCGCCAAAGAAGTGGCTGCGGCCGCATATCCGAATTTCCTTGTCGCACAGTTGGTCGCTAGGTCACTACTAGACGACCCTGTAACGACAGAGCATCGCCTAGCACAAAAGAAGTTTCCCAGTACAGTGGCGGACGCTCTTTCTGATTATCTAGCAAGATTCGGTGAAGATCGACAACGTGCTACGGATTTGCTGACTGGGCTCGCCTACGCGCGCGGAAGCGGATTTCCAGTCAGCGATCTTTGGCTGCTAGTAACTGAGCGCCTTACCGGATCTCAATACAGCAAAGAAGATCTTAAATGGCTACTTAACTCCGCAGCAGCATTCTTGATCGAGAGCATCGATGACGACAGGCACAGGCGCTACCGCCTCTACCATCAAGCGCTAGTGGATGTCCTCCAAAGCCTTGGCGGGCAGCATATAGTTTACGATTTTCTCGCCGAATACTGCTTGGCCGTAGAAGATGCCGAAATTATTGCGTACCTTAGAGAGCACCTTTCGGGGCATGCCTTAAGTGCAGAACGCCTCGATCATTTACTTACTAATCCTAGGCTTCTGTCGCTCTGCAATGCCCGAGGCGTACTCCGGGATAGTGCAAGAGCTGACGTAGCTCTGACGAGTGACGCAATCAACGCAAGAGTAGCTCTCGCTGCGAAAGCCCACACTCTAGATCTCGCGTCCAGCCAAGCCAAGCGCTCTGCGTATCTCGGTCTAGCCAGTCATCAATACGAAGTGCCTGCATTAGAGGAGCATACGCTTAAGCACTGGTGGCGCTGCTATTGGGGGGAATGGCAATCTGTCAGCGAGCATGAAGTGCTACTTCGCGGCGAATTCGTCGCGCGGCTTTCGACAGTTTTGCTGGACGATGAGTATCTGATTGTCGCCGGCGATGACAATGGATATATTCGTATCATCGATCCGATTACACAGACTACTCGATTTGAGAGGAAGCTCGACTCCGCCGTAACTGCTTTACACGTAGTTGACGCATCTCGAACGCCGAATTTTCTCGTTGGGACCGAAGGGGGAATAATATGGGTAATCAAAATATCTCGGAGTGGCCTACGTGTCGATAAGGCTGCCAAAATTGCGGGAGTTGTTAGTGCGTTGTCGGGAGCACTGCCGACCAAGGGAGATCTCCGTATACTCGCCGGATCGACTGCTGGCACTTTGTTATTCCAACGGAGAAGGTCCGGCCGGCGCGTCGAGGAACGCCGAAAGGAACTCCGGACGCAAATCTCTGATATATCCTTCTTCGGCCGCAGAGGGTTGTTCGCTCTTGTAGGTCAACGGGATGGTCGCGTCGAAGTTTATATGCTCCCAGAGCTCCGCCAAGATCCAGGATATGGACTCGATATACAAGAAAGCATTAAGAGCGTTTTCGTGACCCCTTCTCCTCCGGACCAAGGACAATCTGTACTTGTTGCCACTCAAAACTACATACGGGAATGGAATCTAGATTTCGGCGTTCCCGTGAACAATAGGTTCAACATTCCCGGCGACGGCAATGCTGTCGTCTCGTTCGAGCTGAACCAGGTAGAGATGCTTCTCGCAAGTGACAATGAGGTTATACGCGTTCTTCCTTGGAAAGTATCGGGGAACGAGCTGACGCTTCGCGGCCATGACGAATCTATCCGAGATTTATCTTCTTTAGTGATAGAAGGTCGTAATTATGTCGTGAGCTCTTCAGACGATGGCACCGTAAGGCTGTGGCCTATCGATATTAGAAACGAGCAAACCGAACTGAGGAACCGGTTTGAAGCGTGGACAATCAACATCAATCCGTACAATCATGAATCGATCGCCATGGTCGACGTACACGGTCGAATGCGAATAGAACCAGTAGGTGGATCGATCAAAAGCCCTCATGTTGGAACGGTTGACGACATTCAGTTCTTAAAAGGGCAGCCTATTAGGGCTTACCGTAAGGGGGGTCGAGATGGGGGTACTTTTATTGAAGACGTGCGAGTGAGCGAATCGCTATCCGATTGGTTGTTACTTGTTGTTGTATCCAACAGCTTGATCGCTCTTGCCCAAGATGACTTACTGATCCTGGGTGAATACTCTCCGGGGTCGCCATCTACTTGGCGGGCAATCTCCCGGATTGGATTATCTGGGGATATCAGACTATTGCATGCAGCGAGATTGGGGGCCGACTTCAGCCCAGCAGTAGTTGCGGTAACCGAGATTTCTCGGAGCCGCAGGGTACAGGTTTTTGATTCGCGGGGTCGCGCCCTCATCCCCGCGTTGGCGAGTGAGGCGGAGAAGTATATAGAGCAGAATCCATATATAGAAGATGAGATTTCCGATGCCAGTGCGTTTCGCGCCAGTAACACTGATTGGCTAGTCTACGTGGGGCTGTCACAGATAACCCTTATAAAGATGGGTGAGGATGAAAACGAATGGGAAGAACATCGGACTGTCCAACGCACGTCTCTGGGTTTCGCGCTTTTGGAGCATGTCCACTTCAATGATCGCCATTGGCTAATCCTGCTTCAGAGCGGCGCTATATTGATAATGGATGCCCTTAAGTTGTCTCTCGTTGATACCATCGACTTAGGTGGCGGGCATCCCCTCGCGTTGGCAGCCGCACAGATGTTGCACCATCCTGAGCGCTGGGCGGTAACCGTGGGCATGACGACTGGCACGCTAGCGTTTGAGATAGACCTCAGCGTATTGGCCAACGAACCTCGACCGTGACAAGTGGCTTCCGAGTACAATTTCAACACGTGACTGCGCACACTTGATCTGTTGCAGAATTGTGCTTATAGGTATCAAGCGGCGGCGCGCCGCGCCGCCGTACGCCCCGCTCCGGCGTCCCCGCGCCGCGCGTGCGGCCTGGGGGCCGGTCACGGCGCGGGCGCCCCGCGGGGCATCGCCGTAGCGGGCGCCGCGCCATACGCGACCATCTCGCCGACCGCCGGCACGCCGCCGCGTTCTCGCCGTAGCCCTGCACCCGCTGCCCGATTGTCCGGGGCAGGCGGAACCTGTCAAGGACGGCTGTGCCGGCAGGACAACCGATCGGGGCGGAAGGTCACCGGTCGACGGACACGCGAAGCCATCCTTGACAGAACCCGCCTGACAGTCCCGGAGTTGGCAGCTATCGGGGGCAGGGGAATCGTGGCGCACCCCAGAAGGATGCAGGCCGAGGGAGTCGACGGCCCGCGTCCTCTTCGCCCGCCGCCAGGAGCCAGCCACAGCGACCGCGGGATATGCGCGGGATGATCTACGAGTGTGAAGGCGTCCGCCTGGTACTCAGCACCAGCTCACAGGCAGCGCCGTTCACGAGACGGCCGATCGACTCATAATCCGTAGGTCGTGGGTTCAAGTCCCACCCGCCCTACTCACCAATACCGCGTTCGACCTGATCTTTCTCGGGCTTCGCCGACCTCGGATCTCGTTTCTGATCATGGTTGGTCGCTCGGTGGTCGCTCTTGTATACGGACCGTGTACGGCGGTAGATCCCAAGCCACCCGCCGAAGAGTCGGCGGGCCTGCCGCGTTCAGCGCGACCCCCGACATGTGGGGCAGCAGGCTCCTGCTCAGAGACTACGGGTCCGACCCGGCCTCCCGGCGGCGTCGCGGCAATCATCACCTTGGCCACCACCATTGCCGACAGCGGCAAGGCGCCCGAACCCCGCGCTGACGCCGGGCAACTGCATCCGATCGGCAGACCGCAATGACTGGCCAATCTTGAGATGGGTGTAGCTCTTGAGCAACGGATTTCCTCTGCGGCAAGGAAGTCATAAACTCGTCCCATTCAGGGTGGATGGTGCGACCTTGCCCGTACGGTGACGATTCATCCAAGCAGTCCAGGAGGTCGGCCGGCGTGACTGTGCCAGTTCGTCCAGCGGGTGGCGAGGCCGCAGCGGCAGCCGGTAGCGTCCTGCGGCTGCAGATTCTTGGCCCGTTGCGGCTGTGGCGTGGCGATGAGGAGCTGGAAGCGGGTCCGCGGCAGCAGGCATACCTGCTCGCGCTGCTGCTCGCCAGGGAAGGGCAGCTGATCAGCACGTCCGAGCTGGTCGATCTGATCTGGGGCGACGACGCTCCCGCCAGCGCGGTCAACGTCATCCACAAGTACGTCGGCACGCTGCGGCGCCTGCTGGAGCCTACGCGGCCGGTCCGCGGCAGCGGTTCCTATCTGCGGCGCCGGGCTAACGGCTACCTATTCGTGGCCGGGACCGGCATGTTGGATCTGGCCGTCTTCCGGGAGTCCGTCCGAGCCGCCGGACAGGCCGTCGCGCGGCAGCAGTGTGAGGCGGCGCTGGACGGGTATGTGGAGGCGCTGGGGTTGTGGCAGGGCACCGCGGGCGAGGGGTTGGCCCATGGACCGGCCGCGATGTCGATCTTTGCGGGACTCAACGGTGAGTTCATGACCGCGTGCGCGGCGGCCGCCGAACTCGCCATCTCGCTCGGCCGTCCCGAGCGCGTGCTGCCGCCGTTGCAGTTGGCCGCCACGATCGCGCCGTTGCACGAGCCTCTGCACGCCAGCCTGATCACCACCCTGGGTGCCGCCGGGCAGCAGGCACAGGCCCTGTCGGTGTACCAGACGATCCGCGCCCGCCTGGCCGAGGAACTCGGCATCGATCCCGGGCCCGCGCTGCGGGCCACGCAACAGCGATTACTGAACAACACTCCAGCCCCGCCGGTGCGGATGATCGACGGACAGCCCGCCGGGCAACCACCTGCCCCCTGGCAACGAACCATCGCACCCGCCAAGCCGCCCGCGGTAAGTCTGGTCGGCCGGACCACAGAGCTCGCCGTGCTGCGGCAGGCGACCGAGACAGCGCTGACCGGCGGCAGAGGGCTCGTCATCATCGAGGGTGAGCCCGGGGTGGGCAAGACCCGCCTCCTGGAAGAGAGCGCCGCCGACGCGGATGGGCGTGGTGCGCTCGTCGTGTGGGGCCGCTGCCTGGAGGGCGACGGTACGCCCTCGATGTGGCCCTGGGTGCAGGCGATCGGCACTGTGCTGAACGCGCTGCCCACCGCACGGCAGAAATGGCTGGCCACCGAACTCGGCCGACTGCTCAACCCGGATGACGAAGGCGCCGCCGCGCGGGCCATGCCGGACGGCGGTGCCCAGTTTCGGCTGTTCGAACAGGTCGTGGCCGCGATCGGCGAGGCCTCCGTGCTGCGGCCGGTGCTGCTCGTCCTCGACGACCTGCAATGGGCCGACGTCACCTCGCTGCAGTTGTTCAGCCACCTGGCAGCACGGTTGCCAGCCGGCGCGACGGTCATCGGGGCGCTGCGTGACCGTGCGCCCATGCCGGGTACGGAGTTGTCGCGCATGCTCGCCGCGGTCAGCAGGGTCTCCGGCCAGCGCCGCATCCAGCTGGGCCCGCTCAACCCGGCCGAGGTGGCCGAACTCGTATACGAGGAGACAGGCCAGGCACCCACTCCGGGCACCGTCCGCGACATCCACGCCCGGACCGCGGGCAACCCGTTCTTTGTCCGCGAACTGTCGCTGCTCCTCAGCACTGGCGGCATGCTCGGCGAGGGCGAGGGCGAGGGCGAGAGTGGAAGTGGGAGTGGGAGCGAGCGCGGGGGCGGGGGCGAGGCGTCGATTCGGGCCGGAGTGCCGTCCACTGTGCTGGACGTGGTGCGCGACCGGCTGTCCGGCCTCGATGAGGGTGCCCGGAGGCTGCTGCAGGTCGCCGCGCTCATCGGCCGCGACATCGACCTCCGCCTGCTCGCCGCTGTCGCCGGCCTCGACGTCCAGGTCTCTCTCGACCGCCTGGGGCCTGTGGAAGCGCTTGGCCTGCTCGAACCCGCGGCTGGGAACCCGTTCTCCCTGCGCTTCTCCCACGACCTGGTCCGTGAGGCAGTCGCGAGGACGACCCCGCAGTCGCGCACACCCCGGCTGCACCTGCGCGTGGCCGACGCGCTCGAGCGCGCCGACGCGCTCGGCGACCATGCCGCCGAGCGAGTCGCTCACCATCTGTGGTCCGCCGGCCCGCTCGCCGATCCGCGCCGTACCGTGGCGGCGCTGGTGCGCGCGGGCCGCCGGGCCGCGACCAAGCTGGCGTTCGAGGCCGCCGAGCGGCAGTTGCGGACCGCCGTGCAGGTCGCGCGGGCGGCGAGCCTGTCCGAGCTGGAGTTGTCCGCCCTGTCCCAGCTGATCGCGATCAGGGGCATGCTCACGATGTACGGCACCTCGGCGGTCGATCTGCTGGAACGAGCGGAGCACCTGGCCAGGAGTCTGGGGCGGGAACTCGACGCCACCGTCTTCCTCTACTCCCGCTGGGCGGCGCATGCCCAAGGTCTCGAGCGCGATCACAGCAGGCCGCTGGCGCGACGGATGCTGGAGCAGGGTAAGACGTCCTCCGATCCGCTCGTGCGCGCTTACGGCCTGCAGACGTGGGGACTGCAGCAATTCACCGAAGGAGACAACGAGGACGCGTTCCGCTGCCTGAGCGAGGCGGGCCGCATCCTGATGACCCGCGACGACCCGCGCGAGCAGGACCCCGTCTGGTACGACCTGAAACTGCTGATGATCGGAAAGCTCGCGGAGACGACCGCGCTGCACGGGGACGTCGACGGGGCGCGATCGTTGCTCGACATGCTGGAGGCCGCAGGCGACGACCCTTTCACCGTCACGGTGTGGGCGGCCCACACGTCGAGGACGGAGGCGTTCATCGATGACCCGGTCCGGGCCCTGCGCGCGGCGGAACGTGGGATCGCCGCAGATCGTCAGTTCTCCTTTGTCTTCCTCGGCACGTACCAGCGGCTGGTCCGGTACTGGGCTCTCGCCAAGACCGGCCGGGATCCGGCCGGCGCGGCGGCGGAGGCCGAGCGGCTCATCGCCACCAACCTCCTCGATCCACAGCGCGCGAGTGTCACGATCTTCATCGGATATCTCTGTGAGATGTGGCTGGTCGCCGGGGCGCTCGACCAGGCCGCCGCGGCCCTCGAGCAGGCCGAGGCCTACCTCGATCGCTACAACGAAGGCTTCGCGGAGGGATTGCTCCTGCTGCTGCGGGCCCGGCTGCTGCACGCGAGAGGGAAACCCGTCGCCGAGGTCGGGGCGGCCGCCGACAGAGCCCGTACGGCGTCCGCCGCACGTGGCAACCACTTGTTCGCGCGGCGTGCGGAAGAGTTTCTGGCCGCCTTGGACGATCCGCCGAGCAGCGGCACCGGATGAGGCCCCGCGGCCCGGGGCCAGGCGTGGACCGCCGGGCCTATCGGCTTCGCTGGTGACCGGTTTGCCGTCGGGCGGTTTGTCGTCGCTCGAAATGAGACCGGCCATCTCACAAGAGCTTGTTGAGCGGTCCAAGGGCATACCTGTCGTTCAGCGGAGCTTCTCCCAGGCCCCGACGGACGTCGAGCGGGCCCGCAGCATGGCGTAACCCGTGCCCGTGTAGTCCAGCTCAGGGGTCGTCAGGCTGACGGGCCCCGCCGAGAGCGGCCTGCCGATGATCGGTGCTACAGACATCCTCAAAGAATTTCGGGCCGTAAACTCGTCCGCGCAGGGTCGGAGTACGTGCGACCGTCACCCGCACAATCAATTCTCTGCCACATCATCCCAGGGGGTCGAAAGGCGTGGCAGTGCCAGTCCACTTCAGGGAGCCCGGCGGTGAGGACCAATCAGCATCCGGCAGCCTCCTGCGCCTGCAGATTCTCGGCCCGTTGCGGTTCTGGCGTGGCGGTGTCGAACTGGACGTGGGTCCCCGCCAGCAGGCTTACCTGCTCGCGTTGCTCCTGGCCCAGGAGGGCCGGCTGGTCAGCGTGGGCGAACTGGTCGATCTGATCTGGGACGACGATGCTCCGGCCAGCGCCGTCAACGTCATCCACAAGTACGTGGGCGCGTTGCGGCGACTGCTGGAGCCCGCGCTGCCGATCCGTGGAACCGGCTCTTACCTGCGGCGCCGGAACAACGGCTATCTGTTCGTGGCCGGAACCGGCATGCTCGATCTGGCCATCTTCCGCGAGCGTGCCCAAGCCGGCCAGGCCACCCTCGCTGAGCGGCAGGAGGAGGCGGCGCTCGACTGCTATGTGAAGGCCGTGGAGTTGTGGCAGGGTCGCGCGGCTGAGGGGCTGGCCTACGGGCCGACCGCCATACCGATTTTCGCAGGGCTGAATGGCGAGTTCCTGGCCACGTGTACGGCGGCGGCCGAACTCGCGATCTCGCTGGGACAGCCGGAGCGCATGCTCGCGCCGTTGCAACTGGCCACCTCGATGTCGCCGTTGCACGAGCCGGTGCACGCCAGCCTCATCTCCACCCTGGGCGCCGCCGGGCAACAGGCACAGGCGCTGTCGGTGTACCAGACGGTCCGCACCCGCCTGGCCGAGGAACTCGGCATCGATCCCGGGCCCGCGCTGCGGGCCGCGCAACAGCGGGTGCTGAACGAGACCGTGACGCCCGAGTCCGTGCGGATAACCGACGGGCAGCCCGCCAGGCAACCGCCCGCACCCTGGCAGCACGCTCCAGCAGCGGCGATGCAGTCCGCCGCCCCGCTGATCGGACGGACAGAGGAACTCGCGGTGCTGCGGCAGGCGACCGAGTCGGCGCTCGCCGGCGGCAGAGGGCTCGTCGTCGTCGACGGCGAGCCTGGAGTGGGCAAGACCCGCCTGCTCGAGGAGATCGCCGCCGAGGCGGACCGGCGCGGGGCGCTCGTCGTCTGGGGCCGCTGCCTGGAAGGCGATGGGACACCGTCAATGTGGCCATGGGTACAGGCGGTCGGCACGATCCTGAACGCGTTGCCCGCCGCCGCGCGGGACAAGTGGCTCGCCACCGAACTCAGCCGTCTCGTCGACCCGCACGACGACGGATCCGCACCGGCGATGCCGGACAGCGGCGCCCAGTTCCGCCAGTTCGAACGGGTCGTGGCCGCCGTCGGTGAGACCTCGGCACTACGACCAGCCCTGCTCCTCTTCGACGACCTCCAGTGGGCCGACGTCGCGTCGCTACGCCTTTTCGGCCATCTGGTGACCCGGCTGCCGGACCGCATAGCCATCATCGGCGCGCTCCGCGATCGTGCCCCCACGCCCGGCACGCACTTGTCGCGCATGCTCGCCGCCACGAGCCGGGTCGCGGGCCAGCGCCGCATTCGCCTCGGCCCGCTCAGCCTCGTCGAAGTGGCCGAGGTCGTCCGCAGTGAGACCAACCAGTTCCCCGCTCCCGGTGCCACCCGCAGCATCCACGCCCGCACCGGCGGTAACCCGTTCTTCGTCCGGGAACTGTCGCGGCTGCTCGCCGACGAAGGCGTATTCACCCAAGACGCCGTGGCCAGGGCGGGGGTGCCGTCGACGGTGCGTGACGTCGTCCGGGACCGGATGGGCGAGCTCAACGATGACACGCAGCGCCTGCTTCAGATCGCCGCGCTCATCGGCCGGGACGTCGGCCTTGCCCTGCTCGCCCGCGCTGCCGGCCTCGACATCCCGACCTGCCTCGATCGCCTCGAACCCCTGGAAGCGCTGGGTCTGCTCGGCCCGACCGCCGACGACCCGTACGCGTTCCGTTTCGCGCACGACCTGGTTCGCGAGTCGGTCGCCGGGACCACACCGCTGTGGCGGACACCCAGCTTGCATCTGAGCGTCGCGGACGCGCTGGAGCACTTCGACGCGGAGGGCGAGTCCGTCGCCGAGCGCCTCGCCTTCCACCTGTGGGCCGCCGGCCCGCTGGCGGACTCGGCGCGTACCGCGCACGCCATGGTGCGCGCCGGCCGCCACGCGGCGGCCAAGTCCGCCTTCCAGGCCGCCGAGCGGCACCTGCGACAGGCCGCGGAGATCGCGCGGACGGCGGGCCTGGCAGAGGTGGAACTGTCCGCGCTGTCGCAGCTCACCGCAGTTCTCGGGATGAGTTCGATGTACGGTGACCTGATCCCCGAGCTGCTGGAACGCGCCGAGCAACTCGCTCGTGGCCTCGGCCGGGAAGTGGAAGCCACCGACTTCCTCTTCTCCCGCTGGGTCGTGCATCAGCAGGGTATCGAGCTCGACCGAAGCGGCCCGCTAGCGCGTCGGCTGTTCGATCAGGGCAAGGCCTCCAGCGATCCGATCGTGTACGCGTACGGCATGCATGCCTGGGGCCTGCACCAGTGGGACCTGGGCAACATCAGGGAGTCCTTCCGCCTCCTGACCGAGTCCCACCAGGCCATGCTTCGCGACCTGGCCGAGGGCGAGGACAATCCGGTCCGCCACGATCTGCAGTTGCTGATGATCGGAACGCTCGCGGAGATCTCCGCGCTGCACGGTGAGGCCGACGCGGCGCGGGCACTGCTGGACACCCTGGAGGCAGATGCGGGCCACGACCCCTACGCGGTCACGATCTGGTCCGCCATCGCCGTGCGGACCGCGGTGATCGTCGGCGACTCGGCCTCGGCGTTGCGCGCGGCCGAGCGGGGGATCGCCGTGGATCCCGGCTTCTCCTTCGTCTTTCTCGGCACCTACCAGCGGCTGGCCCGGTGGTGGGCACTGGCCATGACCGGTCAGGACCCGGCCGGAGCGGCGGCGGAGGCCGAGCGGCTCATCGCCACGAACCTCCTCGGCCCACCGCGCTCGTGCGTGGCGACCTGGCACGGGCTGCTCGGCGAGATGCGGCTCGCGGCCGGAGCACCCGCGGAGGCAGCCGCGGCCCTGGACTTGGCCGATCACTATGTCAACACGTATGGCCAGCGCTATCCAGAAGGTCTGATCCTGCTTCTGCGAGCGAAATTGCTGCAGGCTCTCGGCAAGCCCGTCGCGGTCGTCCGGGCCACCGCCGAGAGAGCCCACGCGCTGTCGGCCGAGCGCGGGGCACACCTGTTCGCCCGCCGCGCCGAAAGGTTCCTGGCAGAGCTCGGGGATGAGCCGACCGGCGGTTGATCACTCCCGGCCGCGGGCGGTGACTTTCCCCCGCGACGCGGACGTCCGAGCTGAGGTCACTCCGCGGCACGGGACAACCTGAAGCGGCTGTTCTCACTTCCCGGCCAGCCGAAAATATTTCCGTCACCTTGCCGGACCGGGAATTCAATTGCGGCGTCTACGGTCCGAGAACAGCACCCTCCTTCTTTCCGTCCGCGCCGACCTGCTGGTCAGCGACCCGCCGGTCATCGGCGGCACGCTCATTTCAGCGGATACCGGCAGATGCCTTTTCTCTCGGGTGACCTCAGAACGCGCGTCCGGTGAGCGGGGGAATCCAACAGCCGTCAGCACGTGACATCCCTCCGGCAGCGTGCGTGTGCGCCGCCGAGGGATCCGACGCGGGCAAGATGTGTTGATCATGCGAGGCGAGAAGGTCTCACCCCAGATAGTTATAGATGTAGAACTTTTCCCACTCCGCGGCCGAGTCCGCGCGCGCCCGGAGCATGCCGTAACCGCTACCTGCGTAGGCATACTCGGCACTCACGTATTTGCCGTTCTTGGCAGACTGGATGGTGCAGAGGTTGCCGGAACATGCGATACGGAACCTCTCCCAGTCTCCGACGGAGTCCGCGCGCGCCCGGAGCATGCCATAGTCGGCGCCTGGGTAGTCCAGTTCGGCACTCACATACTTACCTGTCTGATACGCGCTGAAGGAGTAGTTCCCACCGCCCAATTGACAGACACGGAAAAATTGCCATCCGCCCACGCTTGTTGACGTAGCACTGAGCATACTCCCGGTATATCCCGAGGAGTCGGATCGGGTGCTCCAATAACGGACCATGGCCGGGGACTGGATGTACACATTTGTACATGTGGCGGCGGCCCTTTGAGCGGCGTCGTGCTGCTGCAGAAAATCGGCGAAGGTTTTGCCGGCTGCGGGAGTGGGGGTCGTGTCGGCGATCGCCGTGGGCGTCGCGGTCAGTACGAGTGCTCCCACCGCCACGGTCATGCCGAGCTTGCGGAAGACGTTTCTGGCTTTCATGTTCCTGCTTTCTACGAACTTTCTGCTGATGCCTGCTGCTGCCGCTACCGGTGGCGATGTCGGCAGGGCCGTGGAAGACGTTGCGGAAAGGGCAAGCCGACCGCCTGTACGGTGTCATGCCTGAGTGGATCATTTGATCGCGGTCGGCGCGCTGACATCGCTGATCCCTCGCCAGGCTCTATCTGCTGATCGCGTTGCGCCTCCGATACAAAGGACCGCCGACAGTCGCGCGGGCGTCAGACGCCGGGTGCCATCACCTCCAGCTGGATGTTGTCGATGTCGCGGAAGATGACCACGGAGTAGACGAAGGGCTCTGTGACGCTTTGGATCCCGGAGTGGGCGACCCCGAGGCTGTCGAGCCAGTCGGACCAGGCGATGAGTCCTTCGCGGCCGTCGACCTGCAGGGAGAAATGGTCCAGGCCGGTGCGGACCTCGTTGAACTCCTCGCCCTGGTTGCCGGTGTTGTGGTGCAGGCCGATGGCCAGGCCGGTGTTGGGCTCGATGACGAGTTCGGCGTAGCCGGTCCATTCCCGGCCGTAGTGCGGCAGCGTTCCGTCCACGAGCTTGGCCTGGAAGACCTTCTGGTACCAGGCCACGCTGGCCTGCAGATCCCGGACGGTGAAGGCGATGTGGTGCACGCCGGAGAAGGGGGGTGTGCTCATCTGTGGTTCCTGTTCATGGTTCGGGGGTCAGGCCGGCTGCTTGTCGGCCAGGGCGATCAGTTCGAGTGCGGCCGGTCCGGAGGAGGCGGGGTTCTGGCCGGTGATGAGCAGGCCGTCGGTCACCACGTACGGCTGGAAGTCGCCGACCTTGGAGAAGTCGGCGCCCTTGGCGATGAGCTCGTCCTCGACCAGGAAGGGCACGACCTGGGTCAGGCCCATGAACTCTTCCTCGCTGTCGGTGAAGCCGGTCGCCCGACGGCCCGCCACCAGCGCGGTACCGTCCGGATTCCTGGCGTGCCGCAGCACTCCGGGCGCGTGGCACACCAGCGCCAGCGGCTTACCCGAGGCCGCGATCTGCTCGATCAGCCGGATCGACTCCGGGTCTTCCGCCAGATCCCACAGCGGGCCGTGCCCGCCCGGGTAGAAGACCGTGTCGAAGTCGCCGGCGGACACCGAGTCCAGCCGCACCGTTGAGGCCAGCTGCGCCTCGGCCTCGGCGTCGGCCTCGAACCGCCGCGTCTGGTCGGTCTTGAACTGCTCCTCATTGCTCTTCGGATCCAGCGGCGCCCGCCCGCCCTTCGGCGAGGCCAGCGTGATCTCCCACCCCGCGTCCTTGAAGTGGTAGTACGGCGCGGCCAGCTCCTCCAGCCAGAACCCGGTCTTGCGCCCGGTGTTCCCCAGCTGGTCGTGCGAGGTCAGCACGATCAGAACCTTCATGGTCTCGCTCCTCATCTCGTTTGCGTCAGGTGCGTCGCCTCGCAGAACGTACGGGGTGTGTACTGGACAGGCTCTGGATGAAATGTTGAGCCTTACTGGATTGGTGGCGGACCGAGCTCTGTAAGGAACCGCTCGGCGCGGCGGGCGAACAGGTGGGCCTCGCGCTCGATGGACGACGACCTGGCGTTTTCGGCGGCGGCCCGGACCACGGCGTCGACCTCACCGCGCGGCGCGGTGATCTCCGCACGCCCGTTGGGCCGGCCTGGGAGAAACCGGCGCGGGAGATCGTCCGTCCGCGGTCGCGCACGGCCCGCGGACGGCTCCGGGGGGGGCCGGCCCGGCCGGTCGGCGCTCAGGGGCGCAGGATGAGACGGATCGGGTCGCCTTCTTTACTGGCCAGCCGGTGCAAGGCGGCCTGCGCCTCCGTCAGCGGCAGGACATCGCTTATCGATCCGGTCAGGTCGAGCCGGCCGCGCGCCGTGAGGTCGATGAGCTGGTGCAGGTGGTCGGGTTGGGAGCCGAAGTGGCCACGTACGGACTGCCCGAAGTGGGCCAGTCCGAGGTCGCTGGGCACGGTCAGCGGCTCGTTGGCCAGGCCGACCACGATCAACCGGCCGCCCCTGCCGAGGAGCGCCATTGCCTGGTCGCGTGCGTGGGCGACGCCGGCGAAGTCGAAGGCGGCGTCCAGTCCGAGGCCCCTCGTCAATGTGTCGACGGTCTCGCCCAACTGGGGGTCGGCGGGGTCGAGGACGGCGTCGGCGCCGGCGTTCATCCCTCGCCGCCGGGCCGCTGGGAGCGGGTCGATGGCGATCACCGGCGCCGCGCCGACGAGGCGCAGCAGTTGCACCGCGTGCGCGCCGAGCCCGCCGACGCCCCAGACCGCCACCGCCTCGCCGGGCCGGACGGCCGCGGTGGCGGTGATGGCCGCCCAGGGGGTGGAGACGGCGTCGGGGATGATGCAGGCCTGCTCGAACGACAAGCCGGCGGGGATGGACACCAGCGAGCGGACGGAGGCCAGGGTGTACTCGGCGTAGCCGCCGTCGAAGTCCACGCCGCGGGTGCCGAATCGGTCGGGCTCTCCGGCCTGCAGGACCACCGGGTCACCGACCGTCCAGCCGGTCACCCCCTCACCGAGGGCGTCGATGACGCCGGACACCTCGTGGCCGAGCGTCACCACATCGCCGACCAGCAATTTGGGGGTGAGTGTTCCGTCGGCCAGGTGCACGTCGGACAGGCACACGCCGGCCGCACGCACCCGGACGCGGACCTGCCCGAAACCGGGCTCAGGCACCGGCACCTTCTCCACGCGCACCTCGCGGGAGGGGATGTGAAGCCGGGCTGCGAGCATCTCGGCCATGATCACCTACATTCGTTTCCAGTCGAGAGTCGTCAGGACAGGAAACGGACGATCCACGCCTACGACGGCTGGAACTCGAGCCTGCGCCCGGCTCGCCGCCGATCCGCATGCGGTCGAGCCCGGGGCGACCCCCGTCTCCTCGGCTGCAAGATGCGGCGATCAGACCGAAAGTTCGATTCCCCGAGGACCCAGTACCAGAAGATGATGGTCCGCGGCGCGCGGGTGCGCTGTCACGGAAAGCCCCGGCCGCCATATCATCCGCATCGCCATGGATGCGGGTTTGGAGCCGCACCTCCTCGCGCCGCTGGTGGACGCCGGGCTGACCCCCTACCGCGGCATGAAGAGGCTGCGCGCCACCGGGAGGCTCGGCCCAGGGCGCACCGTCGTCGTCAGCGGCATCCGCGGGCTCGGAAGCCGCCACGGATCCTTCAGTCGCTCCTCGCTCGCGCGCTGCAGGCTGTCGAAGTCCTCCCGGAAGTACTCGACGTCGATGGCCAGCGACCGGCGCATCTCGTCCAGCAGCGCCCGCATGATCTCGGCGCGCTGGCCCGGCTCGGCCATTCCACAACGCGGGAATCCGATGGTAGATCAATAGAGTGAGATCCGCGTCGCGGCGGTTTCGGAACACCGGAAGGGTGCCCGTGTTTGGGTTCACCAGAGAGATCTCTTGCGGGGTGAGGGTGAAGACGCGCGTCCCATCATCACGTTCGGCCGGGTCGGATAGAAAGAATGCGAAGCGCGCGGTTGGCTCATGGAGTTTGCGTCCGGTGAGGGAGAGCAGGCAGAAGTTGTAGCTGGAGTGCACTCCTGGGAAGAGTGGCTTGCTGTTCTCGAAGTCGTACAGGTGGCGTACAACCTCTCTTTGAATTAGGTCTTGGAAGAGGAACTGCGCACCCGCGCCTGTGGCGATGGCGGTTGGGAGGATCGCTCCGAACCGTCCTTCGGATGCTGCGATCGCTGCGAACCGTTCCATGAACAGATGGTCGACCTGGAGTGAGTTCACGCCTTTGGTGGAGAGTCCTCTTCCGCACAGCGGATATGCGCCTGACTGCCCGAAGAACAAGAACGAGGACTTCACCCGGCGTCGGGCTGCATGGTAACGGTCGCCCGCTTCAGGGCGTTCCTCGGTCCATTGCAGGATTCTCGCGCGTCGGGCAGCACCCGAGAGCTTGGAGATCGATGGCTCGACGACGCTGAAATATTCCTGGTCCTTGAAATCGACCTTGTCCCATGGCGGGTTGCCCAGCACGCACGAGAATCCACCTGTCCAACCAATGGTCGGAGCCTCCCCGGGCATGTCTTCGTCCCGCACCATGAACACGTCTGGAAAAGCCAGGTGCCAATGGAAGAAGCGGTACTCCTCATTAACTGAGTCAACGGATATGACGGCGAAGGCTGAGACTCTCGGCTCGAGGGTTGTTCGGCCGGCCTGACGCGCGGGCGGGTCGACGAAGGTCAGCAGCTTGCGGGCTTCCTTCTTCAACGCCTCGGGCGGCACCTCCTTCAGCGAGCGGACGAATGGCCTTGGTGAGAACCTGCCCTCCGGCATGCGGTACGCCGCGGTCTGGCTCGTCAGGAAGAATCGCAGGGCACGCAATCGGTGGGCGGCGTACGTCCCTATCGCTGTGCTCGTGACTCCGCGGAGATCGGGCAGCGGAATCGCCACTGTCCAGGGTTGGGACCCTGAGGCGAATGCCTGGATCTCCTACCCCGCGTTGTTGCTGAAGCTGACGCGGCTCGCGGAAGTCGCCGTACCCGGCACCGAGAACGGCGAGCGGGGCAGCTACCACCGCGCCATGGACAGCAGCGGCGCGACACCGAGGAGTGGCTGCAGAAGATGCTGCGTTCCCTGCGCGGCGCTCCCACGCTGCTCCTCGCCCACGGGCAGAACGCCCGCTCGCACTGGACGTGGCTGCAGGACGGCCACGTGGAACCAGATCGCATCCGCGACGGCCACGCGCCGGCTCGGCGGCTGCACCCGAACCTGCGGCTCGTCCGCCTGCGGACCGCGCAGGGCCGGGAGACCCCTCAGTGGTGGGGCGTCAACCCGAAGGACGAGGCGAACGGACTGCCGTCCCACCTGTGGGTGCCCCAGTGTGACGGGACGAGCCGCGTCTTCTACAGCACCACCCCTAAGCCCGTCCAGTTCCAGACCTCGGCCATCACGGCTGACAAGCTGGCCCCTCGCCTCGGCGGCGAGCACAAGGGCGATACCAGGATCGACACCAACATCCCAGGCTGGAATCCAGGGCTGGTGGAGATCGCCGTCCTCGGATGCCACCAGGACGACGGTGACGATCCGGAATCGCTGGCGCTCGCCGTGCATCAGCTGCGTCAGCCACCGGACTACCCGCAGGCCCTCGCTCTGCCCTTGCCGCTCCATCTGGCGGGACTTGGCCAGGAATACGTCCTGCCGACGCTCGCGGAAGAGGTTGAGGATGAGGCTTCAGCCCTCGATGAACCGCGACCCACAGATACCGACGTGATCCCAGCGGGTGACGGCGCCCTGGACTCGGCCATGGCCGCAGGACTCTTCGCGGAGCCGGATCCGGAGGAGGAGCGGCAACCATCACTTCCTGACGTGTGAGGTACGGGCTGGAAGCCTGGTCATCGACGACTTACCCCAGCTGTTTCTCTCACCCGGCGAAGGATCCCTCGCCGGGTGAGCTCGTCGGTCACCACTCGCGTGGCTGGCGGTTCTCCGGCAGACCTTGATCCAGTGCCTCACCGTCCCGAGAGACGGGCCACTTTGTCACGCGGGGTCGCGGCCGGCCCGGGAACGACGCGCAGGGTGATCACGCCGTCGCCCGGCAACGGCCACTGGCGTCGTGGCGGATCCCTGAGCCACGCGTGCACGTGGTCAGAGATTCCGGTCCGGGCGGCACCTCGGCTATGGAGCGATCTCCCCAGGTCAGACCTCGTGGTGGGGAATGTGTCCTTTGCCGTACGCAACGTGGGCCATCAGAAGGGTCACCACGATCCCGGCCGCGACGACGAAAATGGCGTGGCTGATTCCTTCGGCCATGGCGACCCGTAATCCATCCCCCAGGAGTCCTTCGGTGCCGGCGTTGGCCACGAGCACCAGGATCGCGAGCCCCACGACGGCTCCGACCCCTGATCCGGTGGATGCGATCGCCGAGGCGACGCCCTGTTCGCGATCACGCACTCCAGTGGCGGCGGCGATGAACATGGCCGTGAAGATGACGCCGTCGCCGATGCTGACGGCGATGAGTCCTGGGATCAGCGTGGCGTAGGAGCCGTCGGGAGAAGTCGCCAGCCCCAGGGCGACGGCCCCGGCCGCGCCGATCGACAGGGCGAGGGTCAGTGTGCGCCGCAGGCCGATGAGCGTCACCACCCGGCCGCCCACTGTCGAACCGGCGACCACCACGACGGTCGGAATCAGGAACGCGATTCCGGTTTCCAGGGCGTCGTAGCCGAGGACATCCTGGAAGTAGATCGACAGGAAGTAGAGGAGTGAGCCGAACGTGGTCATGAACATGAATGCGATCGCCACGGCCATCCTGAGGCTCCCGTTGACCAGAAGCCGTGGCGGGAGAAGCGGATCACCACTACGCCTCTCGATCAGCACGAATGCCACAGCCAGCAGAAGGCCCACCGCCGCCGCGGCAAGGATCACCGGTGAGCCCCAGCCCAGATCGGGGCCCTGTACAAGCGCGAACACCAGCAGCGTGATGGCGCCTGTGGCGGTCAGCGCACCAGGCAGGTCGAACATACGCGTCCTGTCGCGAGGCGGATCGGCGTCGATCAGGAAGAGCGTCCAGACGAAGACCGCGCCCACGAGCGGGACGTTGACGAAGAACACCGCTTCCCACCCGAAGGCTCGCGTGAGCACGCCGCCCAGCAGGACGCCCACGACCAGACCCGCCGCGCCGGAACCTCCCCAGACGGCCAGGGCGCGGTTGCGGTCGCGGCCCTCCGCGAACGTGGTGTTGATGAGCGCCAGCGTGCTCGGAAAGACCAGCGCTCCGCCGAAACCCTGAACCGCACGCGCGATCAGCTGGATCAGGGGTGTCGTCGCCAGCCCTCCCGCGAGCGAGGCCAGCGCGTAAAGCGTCAGGCCGACGAGGAGCATCCGCCGCCGGCCGAGCAGATCCGCCGCGCGGCCCCCGAACAGGAGGAACCCACTGGATGCCACCGCGTAGACACTGACCACTGATTGCAATGTCTGCGCCGAGTAGCCCAGGTCATGCCCCATATCGGGCAGGGCGACCACGACGATGTACTGGTCGAGCGAGACGATCATCATGGCGAACGACAGCAGCGCCAGCGTCGCGGCACTGCGACCTCGAACAGCCCTGGGGCCTGGATGAAGACTCCCGGAGACTCCAAGGATCTTCAGTTCGTTCTTCATGCGTGGCCTCTCTTCATGCAGGGGAGGGCCGATCGAGACCGGCCACGGGCAATGAACTGAACTGTACAGAACAGTACATCTAAAACTCAACAGTACAGTTCAGTTCGGATAGGATGACGCCGTGACGACAACGAGCAGGCGCGTCCCGTCAGGAGAACGCGCGGCGCGCAAACGGGCCGCCATCGTGCGCGCGGCACAACAACAGTTCCTGGAGCGGGGTTTCGGCGCGGGCATGGACCACATCGCCACCGAGGCCGGCGTGTCGAAGGTGACCGTCTACAACCACTTCGCCAGCAAGGAGGAGCTGTTCACCGAGGTGGTGAGCGATGCGCTCGAACAGGCGCTCGGCCAGACCGTGTACGCCCTGCACGAGCGCCTGCGCACCGGCGACGACCTGCGCGACATCCTGACCGCCACCGCCCGCAAGTGGGTGGAGGGAATCGCCCAGCCCGAGGTGCTCGCCCTGCGCGCGCTGATCACCTCTGAGGCCCGGCGCTTTCCCGAACTCGGCCGCGCCTGGCGCAAGCAGGGACCCGATCGTTTCGCCGAACCGCTGGCCGCCGCGCTCAGCGCGCGCGACGACCTGGACATTCCGCACATGGAGCTGGCGATCATCCAGTTCTACGCGCTGGTGCTGTACCCGCACATTGTGCACAGCGCCTACGGCGACAGGCTCGACCCTCAGTTCACCGATGACCTCATCACCACAGGGGTCGACATGTTCCTGAGGTACTACCAGAGGCACTGAGCGTGAATCGCCGGGAAGCCGATACTCCCGATCAGCTTCGGGGCTCGGCATCGACAGCACCCCGACCCGAGCCCATCGACCGCTGAGTACTGGACTGGACAGCCGAGACATGTGGTCCCAAAGCCGGTGGTGAGCCGCACGTTCACAGGAGCCGTAGATCATCTATGTATCGGATGTTTCACGTTTCGTTGAAGCATTCCAGGAGAGATGTGGCCTCCGTTTAAAGTCCCTCCCGTGGGGACCCAAATAGCCGCGAAGAGCAGGGTGTGGAGCGAGTTGCGGCTGAGCTCCCCGCCACGGCTCCAGATCTCGATCTCGCCCAATCTGACCGCGCTCGCCATGATCGCCGACGCCCTCGCGGGGCGCCAGCGCGGCCTGCCCGAATCGTGGCGTAAGGCGATCGCCTCACAGGTCGGCCCGCTCGGCCAGGACGCCGTGCGCCCGCTGGCCGTACCCGGCAGCTCGATCGCACCGGACAGCATCGTGCCGTGCTCCCCCACCGACGGCGATGTCACCGTGCAGTCGCAGGTCAGCGCCCTGCAGGACATCTCGCCCGACGCTCTGATCAAGGATCTGGAGCAGACGTTCGGCCCGGGGACGCCGCCGTTGCACTGGCGCTCGGCTGCCATGCGGCCCGAGCGCTGGCTGCGCGGGTACGCCGGCGCCCTGGCCGACGTCTGGAACACCACGGAACCGCTGTGGAAGCGCGCCCGCCCGCTGCTCGACAGGGAGGTCGAGCGGGTGGGCGTCGCGGCCGTGCGGGGCGGCCACGAGTTGTTGCTGGGCGCGCTGAGCGAGCGCATCGTCTACGGCGAGCGTGGCCTGCTCATCTCCGACCTGGAATCGAGCACGTTCGAGCTGGGTGACAGGAAGCTCGTTCTGGTGCCCATGTTGGCCGGCAAGGACGCCGTGATCGTCAGCCTGGACAGCCCGGACGCCGTCTGGATCGCCTATCCGGTGCCCGGTGCGGGCTCGTTGTGGCGTAAGCCCGTCGCGCCCGCGGGGAACGAGCTGTCGGCGATCCTGGGTCCGGTCCGCGCACACCTGCTCTGCGCCCTGGAACAGCCCATGACCATGAGCATGCTGTCCACGGACCTGCAGATCGCGCCCAGCGGCCTGACCTACCATTGCGACCGGCTGCGCGCCGGACGGCTGATCATGCGGGAGCGCCGGGGCCGCGAGATGTGGATCACCCGCACCCGCCGAGCGGAGGAGCTGCTGGAGCTGTTCCGCCGCTGACAGAGGCCGGCGGACAGGCGAGAAGGGACCCCTGGGTGCTACTCAGGTTCCAGCGCGAGACCTGTCGACGCACACCGCGCGAGCAGCGGCACACCGTCACGAGGATCCCGATCACACGCTACGCCTCTGGACGTCATGGGCATTCCGGGCACGAGCCCGGACCATGACGAGGCGCGTGCGTCCAGAGAAATTCCAGGTTGATTCCAGTCCGAACATTCAGGCTTTCCGGTGTCAGCTTCATTCCATTTCAGGGAGGAAGATATGTCCACCAGCACGTCAGCGCTCGCGGCCGAGGTCTCCGGAAAGCTCGGGGCCGGGGTCGAGTTGAACCCCGCGGACTTCACCGTGGAGGCGCTGCCCGAGATGCCGATCGCGCTTCGCCAGATGGAGAGCTCGCGGCCGTAGGTCGTCCTCATCGCCCTGGAGTGGTGTGCTTCAGGGCGATGAGCCCGTTAGTCGGCCACGTCGATCACGAAACTCTGGAATCCCATGTCTGACACCGCTGATCCGTTGCTGCGGATCGTTCCGACGGTTCGCCTGGTCCCGCCGCCGAGCATCTGGTCCACAGAACGCTGGTACGTGATGAACATCGCCGCGCGCAGGGAGATCCTGCTGGGCAGCGCCGCGGCACAGGTCTTGCTGAGCTTCTTGCGTGCCGGTTCGGCCGAAGAGCGCCTCGAAGAACTGAAGCGATCGGCAGGACTGGAGTCCGACGCCGGCCGGTCCATCGTCGAGCGGTTGGTGACAGAAGGATTCCTGACGCCGGATCGCGATGATTCCCGTCTTGAGGAGACCGAGCGGCGATGGCGCGACGCCGGATGGCAGGCCGCATTCGACCACCACCTGCTCACCTACGACTATCCGTATCTGAACTACTCCGAGTCGGATGCACCGGCCATGGACAAATCGATTATGGAGTTGTTCGCCGCCGAGAGCTTCGACGTGAACCGATACAAGGAGCACGCGGGCTCGCTCGCTGTTCCCGTCGTGCGGACCGCCGAAGCTCTTGAAAGCCTCGCCCGGCCTTTCGCCGAGGCGTGGGACCGTCGAAACGGATCCGAATCCCTGCCCGTGGCCACATACGACAAGCTCTCGGCACTGATCTCTTCGAGCTTCGGGCAGCTTCGCTCGCGCAGAGTCCGGTCGAGTGTTCCGCGCGCCCCGCTGGTTCGCAAGACGAGCCCTTCCGGTGGCTCAAGGCATCCGGTCGAATGCTATGTCCTCGCGCGGAAGGTTTCGGGGCTCACGCCCGGGACCTACCACTTCGCCGTCAGGACCTCCGAGCTGGAGCGGATCGGTGATCTTCCCGGCGATGACGTGCTCAAGCCGATGCTGCAAGGCCTGTGGCGTGCGCCTTTCGAACCGGCGGCCTTCGTCGTGGTGACGGGCCTATGGGAACGCAACATGTATCGCTATCGCGAGCCTCGGACGTTCCGCACCGTGTTCATGGACGCCGGTCACGCCGCGGCGACCATGGAACTCTGCGGACAGGCCCTTGATCTGCCGGTCTTCTGGCAGCACGGAGTCGACGACATCGCCGTGCACGGGCTGTTCGGGCTGCAGAAGGAAGGATTGGACGAAGGTGTCCTCTATGCGGCGGCAGTCGGCCGAGCATCGACAGAACTCTCCTGAACCCCCCGTTAATGCCGCACCACGATGGGCGGCGGGCACGGTCGTCATCCCCGACGAGGACGGTAAGGCCACCGTGCGGAGTCCGTTCGCGAATTCCGCCGTCCTCATGGGGCGGCGCGCGCTGATCTCGCTCGCGGCCGGCGAGAACGACATCTCGGGACTCGCGATCCTGAAAAACTGCGGCCTCCTTGATGCCGATGCGATCGACGATGACACCGGTCGTAGCCTGGAGCACTGGCATGCCCGTGGCTGGTCCCACGCCCTGACCACCTATCTGTGGTCACGGCGTGCGTCCTTCCAGGATGACGGAGAGGCTTACCGCGACCGGCAGATGGAGGCGCTCGCCACCTTTCTCCGTGAAGACGGACCTCCGCCGAGCCCGCGCCGGGCGGCGACGCGGCCAATGGTCCTGCCTGAGCCCGCACCGCTTCCGGAGACGCCCGTCGGCGAAGTCCTGAGGAAACGGGTCACTTCACGTACGCTGCATCGCCGCGCCTTCGGTGACCAGCGACTGTCCGACCTGCTGGGGCACGGCTTGGCCCGGGCGAGCCGCAATCGCGATCCGGACCCGGCGGATCCGCAGCGGTTCCTCTTCAGTTACGGCGCGGCGTTCGACTACTACGTGGCGGTCTACGACGTCCACGGGATCGAGTCCGGAATCCATCTCTACGATCCGTCCACGCACGCGCTGGACGATCTCGGAACGGTACACGGCGAAGCCGAGACCCGGGCGGCGTGCAAGGAGCTGTTCATCGGTCAGCGTCAGGTGGAGACGGCCGCCGCGACGGTGTTCGTCGTGGCCGACTTCCCGCGCTATCAATGGCGCTACCGGCATGAGCGGGGCCTGCGCAATCTCTACTTCGACTCCGCGAGAGTCGGCCAGGCATTGATCCTGGTGGCGACCGCCTGCGGCCTGCAGACCTGGCTGACCCCAGCCGTCCGCGACTCGCTCGGTGAGCGACTCTTCCAGCTCGCGCCCGTCGACCATCAAGTACTCACGACCGTGACCGTCGCATGAAAGGCCAGATGACGTGCTGAGATTCCACCGAGGCTGGGGTCACTTCCAAACACCGGCGGGCGGCGAGGTGTGGTCGCTGACCACGAACGAGCGTTTCGGAGTGAACGGCGACCCGCGGTTCGTCCAGCAGATCTTCGAGATGCTCGACCAAGGCATCGCTCCCGGCTCTGAGATCGAGCCGCCGGGCGCCGCCCCTCTCATCGAAGAGCTGCATCGCATCGGCGCCGTCATCGATGACAAGGATCAACGACCCGGCATCGCCGACCCCGAAGGGCTTTACGTCCATCAGAGCGAGTTCTTCTCGTTGTGGGAGACGCCGGAACTCTCAGGCGGCGCTTTCCAGGACGCCCTTCGCGGTTCGACAGTGCTGATCGTCGGAGTCGGAGCGTTCGGCACCTGGATCGCTCTCAACTGTGCACGGATCGGCATAGGGACCATCATCCTCGTCGATCCCGACACGGTGGAGGCCACGAACCTGCCTCGGCAGGTTCTCTACCGAACCACTGACGTCGGCCGGCTGAAGGTCGAAGTGGCCGCCGAGATGCTCGCCGTATCCGACCCCTCCGTCAAGGTCGTGACCCATGAACGTCTGATCCGCGAGGTCACCGATCTGGCGGACCTCGCCGAGAGCGCGGATCTGGTGTTCAACTCTTTCGGCTATCGGGTCGCCAACATCAGGGACATCATCGCCGAGACCTGCGTGCGCACGTCCACCCCGTCGCTGCTGTCCGGAGGCAGCACCCTGGGTCCGCTGTACGTGCCGGGCAGGACCGCCTGCTATCAGTGCATGGTCGACGGCGACAGTGCGCTGACCAGCACGATCGACAAGGCGGTGGCCAACGAGTGGCTACCGCCCAGGTCCCCCTTCGCCCCGCTGATCGCCGCCATGTCGTCGCTCGCGGTCTGGGAGGCCACCCGTTTCCTGACCGGCTGCTCGGCTCCGTTGACCGCGAACGCGGTCTGGTCGATCGACCTTTTCAAGTACGAGATGACGCGCATCACAGGAGACCGGCGTCCGTCATGCGCGGTCTGCGGAAGCGGAAATGATCGCTGACCTTACGGCCCGCCGGCAGGCTCTCCTCGCGACCGAACTCGACCACCTGCGTGCGTGGCGGCCCGGAGGCTCGCTCTCCGAGCTCTTCGTGGGCATCGAACGCCGGACGCGGCGTGAGGTCGTGGTGAAGTTCCCTCGTACGGATCTGGACGGCCCGTACTGGAGGCCGGCGTTCGCTCGCGAACGTGCCCTTGCCGAGATGTTGACCGGGAGCGGTGCCGTCGTTCCTGTCGCGGAATCCCATCACCGAATGAAAGCCCGCTGGACCGCCCAGGCCGAGGGTCCCGCACCCTTGATCACCCCGCGGTTCGGCACGGACCTCAAGGCATGGCGGGAGACCGCCGGCGCGGAGCAGATCCAGCGCGTCTGGACCGCCCTCCTCGGCGCGGTCGCTCGGCTGCACGCCAGAGGTGTCGTCCACCGCGACGTGCGGCCGGACAACGCCGTGACCGACGGTGAACGAGTCAGACTGATCGACCTCACATTCGCGCGGGAACTGCACGGCCCCCCACTGATCTCAGAAGAGCACGCGTTCTACCGTTATGCGCGCCCACTGACCTACCGCCCATTCGCTCCGCCGGAAGCCTTCCTCGGTATGTCGAGTTCACCGGAGGCGTGGCGGCGCGCGGATGTGTACGCACTCGGCGTCAGCCTCCACGTGCTCTGGACGGGGCGTACGCCCGATCCGGTGGCGGCGGACGACGAGCTGCTCGACAAGCTGACGGAACTGTTCCTCCGGTGTGAGGACGTCGTCGCCCGGCAACGGAACTCCGCGGCGGTCCTGCGCGCCTTGGCGGAGAACCATCCAGTGCCCTCACTGGATGAGGTGCCCGGACCGCATGGAACGTCTCTTCCGAGCCGAGTATGCGACCTCGTCCGGGCGATGTGCGCCATCGAACCGAGTCACCGCCCAGAAGCATCGGCGGCCGTGAAAGTGCTCGGCGAGGTGGGGGCGGCTTCATGAACGTCTTGTCGTGGCTCCGGACACGCTTGTCAGGGCGCGCCGCGTTCGAGGTGGTCCTGCTGGCGGTACGAGCCTCTCCTCGAACATTCGCCGCATTGGTCCTGTTCACCGTGATGGCCACCGCGATGCCCCCGCTGTTCGTCCTGGCAGGGGGGTGGGTGGCATCGGACATCACGGCCGGTGCGCCGGCCTCGGTCAGCCTGACGGTTCTCGTCTGCGCGTATCTCGGTGGGCAGATCTTGACCCCGGTCAGGCAGACGCTCGCGGTCGTCCTGGCCCGCCGGGTGGAGCACGCGGTCCGAAGCGAGATGCTCGCCGTGGTCGACCGGCCGGCCGGTATCGCCCATCTGCATGACGAGCGATTCGTCGGTTCCTTGCGAGCCGCGCAGGCCGCCTCGTCGGGCTACTTCACCGTCGGTGCGGCGGTGCGCGGCCTCGCCGAGGTGTGCCCAGGGCGGCTCAGCGCTCTGGTGACCGCCGTGATCCTGGCCCACTACCTCTGGTGGGCGCCGATCGTCCTGGCCGGAAGCTGGCTTCTCTACCGCTCGGCCGTTCGATCGGAGGTCCGGGCCGCGGTGGCCGGCCGGGAGTCCGGACGACATTCGGAGTCGGTGAGCCGGGCGGACTACCTGCGAGGTCTGCTCCTGGACAGTCGACGGTCGGCGGAGCTCATCTTGATGCCCGGTGCGAGGCCGTGGCTGGTCGGCCGGTTCGAGGATCGCTGGTCGGAGGTGAGCGCGGCCAAGGCCGGACGAAATCGTCGTGCGGCGGCACAGGTGTGGGCCGGAGCGGTGGTCGTCGGGGCCCATCTGCTGGTCGCCTGGGCCGCCCTCGACCAGGCTCGGCGGGGAGAGTTCGGCACCGCGGCGGTTCTGGTCGTCCTGCAGGCGATGGCCGGCATGGAGTCGCTGGGCTGGATCGGGCCGGAGTACATGGTGGAGTACGGCGCTCCGGCGGCCGCCGAGGTGAGACGGCTCCCCGCCGCCCTCGACCGCACGCGCGATGTTCGTTCCGGTCCTCGGCCGATCCCCTCCACTTTCCAGACGATCACTGTGCGCGAGGTCGGTTTCGGCTATCGAGACGCTCCGGTCCTGCAGGATGTCGATCTGGAGCTCAGAACAGGCCGTTCGCTGGCCGTGGTCGGTCTGAACGGTGCGGGAAAGAGCACGCTCGCCAAGCTGCTGACCGGTGCACTGGATCCGACGCGAGGCATGCTGCAGGTCGACGGCGTGCCGTTGACCGAGTTCGACCGCCGAGGCTGGCTGTCCCGATGCGTGGTCGCCGATCAGGACGTGATCCGCTATCCGCTCTCGCTCGCGGCCAACGTCGCGCCCGGCGCACCGTCGCCTGACCTCGAACTGGTCGAGAAGGCGCTCCGGGAGGCCGGCGCCGACCTCTTGCTGGACCGCCTTCCGGACGGGTTGGACACCCTGCTGCTCCCCGAAAGCGCTCAAGGTGTCGACCTGTCCGGCGGGGAGTGGCAGCGGCTGGTCCTCGCGCGGATCCTCTACCATCTCACCTCACTCGGGAACCGATCCAGCCTGGTCATCCTCGACGAACCCACGGCGAGTCTGGACGTACGAGCCGAAGAGCGTTTCAACCAGAGGTTCAGTGAACTCGCGACCTCGACCACGGCCGTGCTGATCAGCCACCGGCTGTCGACCGTCCGCCACGCTGACGAGATCGTCCTGCTGGACCGGGGCCGCGTCATCGAGCAGGGAACCCATGACGAGCTCATGAGCGGCCCGACCCGGTACGCCCAGATGTTCCGCCGCCAGGCGGAGCGCTTCCGTGCCGCCAAGGAGGATGTCGATGACTAGCAGGTTCGCACCGGTGCTGCTGCTCTTCAGGGCGGCCTGGCGGACATCGCCGCGCAACGTGGTGACCGTACTTGTCTGCGATCCCCTGGGACGGGTGGCCGAGCCTCTCGTCGCGGTCGGCGTCGGCGTGGCCGTGGCGGGAGTCCTGTCCGGAAGCCGGCCGCAGCAGCTGCTCGGTGTGACGCTGTTCGTCACGGCTCTCCTGCTGATCCATGTGCTCGGCTCTCTCGGGATTAGAAGCAGGGTCCGGCTCGAAGCGGAGACCGCCCGGACGATCGACGGCTGGCTGATCCAGGCGATGCTGGGGCTGCGCACGGTCGACCTGCTTCAGGGCGGGGCACTCCGGGAACGCATCGACCGCATCAGGTCCAGGGAACGCGTGGACCTCACCGGGTCGGCGTTCGGTGGACTGGTCCTGGTCGTCGGGGCCATCCTCCAATTCGGCCTCACGGTGCTGCTCCTCGCCAAGGTCAGCCTCTGGCTCGCACTCATCCCGGTCCTGTCCGTACCCGCCCTGCGCTGGAACGGCCGCGCGTTCAGCGCCGAGGACCATGCGGACGAAACGGCCGGCCCGCTCGTCGACCGGGCCGGCGTCCTGGCCGAGCACCTCGCGTCACCAGCGGGTGGACTGACCGCACGAGCCGGTGGGGCCGGTGCCGGGCTGGTCCGCCGCGCCGAAGAGCTGTGGGACGAAGCCGACCGCTGCCGGGATCGGGGAGACCGATCAGCGTTCGCGTGGACGCTGGCAGGCACGGCGATCATTTCCCTGTCGGTGGCCGCCGCTCTCGGCTGGACGGCCTGGGCCGCTGCCGGAGGGAAGCTCGGGCTCCCGGACCTGGCGATGGTGATCGCGCTCACCGGTCAACTGGGCATCGTGCTGGGCAACCTGATGCAGCAGACGACCAGGGCCCGTCGTCTCATGCGGGTCGCCCGTGACCTGGACGGTGTGCTGGGCGAACTTCAGCGGCAAGGCGCGGCGCCAACAGCAGGTACAAGGCAGGAGGTGCCCCGTGGGGGCGGGGAGCCTCTGGTCCTTTCCGGACTGAGCTACACCTACCCGGGGCGTGCGGTTTCCAGCGTCAGCGCGGTGAACCTGGAGATACCGTCCGGATCGGTGGTCGCCGTGGTAGGCGAGAACGGCTCGGGAAAGACCACGCTGGTCAAACTCATGGCCGGACTCCTCACTCCTGACTGCGGTGAGATCTCCAAGGGAGCGGCGACCCTCACCGCCGAATCCCGGCGGCACTGGCAGCAGAGCGTGACCGCGCTCATGCAGGACTTCGGACGATATGAGCTGACCGTCCGCGAGGGTGTGGCGCTCGGCGACGTCGAGGCCGCGGCGAAGCGGCCGGAGCTGCTTCCGGCCGCCTGTACCAGGGCCGGCCTCGACCAGGATGTCGAAAAGCTACCGGACGGACTGGAGACCCAGACGGGATCCCGCTGGTCGCACGGGGTCGATCTTTCGGGCGGCCAATGGCAGAAGATCGCGCTGGCGCGCAGCTATGTGCGGCAGGACTGGCGGCTGTTCGTCATGGACGAGCCCAGTTCGGCACTCGATGTCGAGGCGGAGGCTCGTCTGTTCGACCGTTTCCGTGAGCTCACAGCGCAGTGCCGGGCCGTTGGAGGGATAGCGCTGTTCGTCAGCCACCGGCTCGCCGCCACGGCGCAGGCCGACCTGATCGTGGTGCTGGACGACGGTGTCATCGCACAGGTGGGCACTCCGGGGGAACTGCGGAATTTACCTGGGCTGTACCAGGAGTTGTCAGCGATCCAGGAGAGCAACTATGACGTCAGCGACACACTCGACTCCGCCGCGAGGTGATCTGGCCGCCGCCGGGGCGTCGATCCCACGCAGAGTGTTGTTCGGGCAGGAGACCAGAACAAGCCTGGCACTCTCACCGGATGGACGGTCGCTGGCGTGGCTGGAACGCCGGAACACCCACTGGCAGGTCCGGACGGCGACCCTCGAGAACCTGACGGCGGGCGGCGAGGGCACCTGGCTCACCGCCCTGCCAGGAGGCGTCGAAGATGTGAAGTGGGCGTCGGATGACGCGCACCTGCTGGTGACCCGTGACCCTTACGGGGATGAGCGGACGGTACTGTCGGCCGTCGCCATCCGTGGGACCGCGACACACGATCTGACGCCGCCGGGCGTCTCCGCGCGGCTCCTGGCCGTCTCCGGACAGCGACCGGAGCTTCTGCTCGCCAGCGTGGGTGGTCATCTCGAGCGCCGCGAGATCAGCACCGGGGCAAGGCTGTCCGTGCGGCCGAACCCGGGCTTCTTCCGATGGATCATCGACCACGCGTCCCTGGAAGCGGAGGGCGGTCTCCTCATGCGCGGAGACGGCGGCATCGACGTGTGCGCCCGCGCAGGGGACACCTGGCCGGTGGTCTTCTCCGTCGGTCACGAGGATGCCGCCACGACGAGCCTCGCCCGTTCGTCGCAGGGCGGTCGCTACTTCTATCTGTTGACGTCAGCGGGCGCGGAGACGACCCGGCTGGTCAAACTGGACACGCGTACCGGAGAGATCGTCGAGATCCTCGCCGAGGCGCCGGACGCGGACGTCTGCTCGGTCTGGTTCGAGCCGGTCACGGGACGGCCCAGGGCGGCGGCGCTCTCCCGCGCGCGCAAGCAGACCGTGGTCCTGGACGAAGATGCCGCTCTGGACGCGCACAGGCTCTGTCCGGATCCGGAGGCCGAACTCACCTTCCTGGGGAGCAGCGATGACGACCGGCTCTGGCTGGGCGCCATCAGCAGGGCCGACCGGTCCCCCGAGTACCGGATCCTCGACCGGGTGACCGGAAGCATCCTCCATCGCATCCCCCAGCGCCCGGAGCTCTCCGCGTTCGATCTGGCGACGCCGGAGCCGATCGAGTTCTTCTCCCGTGACGGTCTGTCCATACATGGCTACGTGACCTTCCCGCCGGCCGTCGCACGGAAGGGACTTCCCACGGTGCTTCTCGTGCATGGCGGTCCGTGGGAGAGGGACACCTGGCGATACGACGGCCTGGTCCAACTGCTGGCCGACCGCGGATACCTCTGCCTGCAGGTCAACTTCCGCGGATCCACCGGTTACGGAAAGGCGTTCCTCAACGCGGGTGACCGGGAGTGGGCCGGGCTCATGCACCAGGACCTGGTCGACGCCGTCGGTCACGTCACCGCACAGGGCTGGGCGGACCCGGAGAACATCGCGATCATGGGCGCTTCGTACGGTGGCTATGCCGCCCTGGTGGGCGCGGCGTTCACGCCTGACCTGTTCCGATGCGCTGTCGACCTGTGCGGGCCCGCGAACCTCGCCACGGTGATCTCGTCGATCCCCGCACACTGGACGGCCGCACGGACGTTGATGGCGAAGAGAGTCGGGGATCCTGAGACCGAACCCGAGTTCTGCTGGCAACGCTCGCCGCTCTCCAGGATCGACGACATCAGGATTCCGCTGCTCATCGTCCATGGCGGGAAGGACATCCGCGTCCGGCGCGAGGAGAGCGAGGCGATAGTGAACGCTCTCAGAGAGCGGGGCGTTCCGCATCGGTACTTGCTCTATCCCGAGGAGGGGCACTTCTTCAGATCCCGGGCCAACTGGATGCACCTGCTCACCTCTGTAGAGGAATTCCTCGCCGAACACCTTGGCGGGGCCGCCGAGGAACCAGGGCCAGAGAGCGACGGCGCCCTGGTCTCCTAGCCGGCCACGGCCTTCGCCGCCCCGACGACCTGCCCCTGGCCGTCTCTCGCACGCCGGCGTTCAGGCTCGGACGGCGCGTTGTCCGGGACACGAATCGTGTGGGACGCCATCTGGATAGCCGCTGGCCGTGTCCACCTCCTACGCTCCATGCCTAATCGCGCCGACGCGATCGAGCGAAGAGGGCCCGACCGCCTTCCAGGTGGCCTCTGTATGCCGACAAGCGTCTCAGCGCCGACTCTTCAGTTTCCAACCGCAAGGAGCAGCATGCGCCCCACCATCGGCCTGCTAGCGATCGATGCCCTTGGTGCCTTCATCGCCTCGCCAGATCCCGCCGCCTGAGACGGGGTCTGTCGCATGGGGGTGCGGTTTCAGGTGCTCGGTCCATTGCGCGCGTGGAGGGAGGAGTGCGAACTCGCCCTGGGGCCGCCCAAGCAGCGGGTGGTCCTGGGGGCGCTGTTACTGAACCCGTGCGGCCGGGTCAGCACGAGTGAGATCTCCTCTCTTCTCTGGGGAGAATCCCCGCCACCGACGGCGGTCAACACGATTCAGACCTATGTCAAGAGACTCCGTGGCCTCCTGCAGCCGGAGCGTCTCTCGGGAACCACCGCCGACAGCATGCTCAGGAGGGTGCACGGCGGCTATTCCCTGATGCTGGACGAGGACAGCCTCGACCTGCTTCGATTCCGTTTCCTGTTGTCCACGGCAAAGCACGAGGGATCGGGGGCGGTGCCCGCCGAGGCGCTCACCATGTTCCATGGGCTTCCGCTGGAGGACCTGAGCGACTATCCGAGGACGGATGCGAATCTCGCGGCCGTCGAGCAGGAACTGATCACGGCAATGGTCGTCGCGGCCCGAGTACCCGACCGCTATGACCACGCCGAGTTGATCACAGGCCTCGAAGGCCTGGCTCGCCACTACCCATTGAGCGAACCGCTCCACGCCGCTCTGATGCGCGTCTACAACCATGCGGGAAGGCAAGCAGAAGCGCTGGTGGTCTTCGAACAGATCCGGCGCAGGCTCGGTGACGAACTCGGCGCCGATCCTGGTGAAGAGCTTCGTTGCGCGAACATGGAAGCTCTCACGCAGCGTCCGATCGTGGCATCCCCTGGATCGCGTTGGCGAGGGCGACGAGCCGCGGCCGGCCCCCTGATCGGGCGTGCGGACGAACTGAGGCAGGTCACCGAACTCGTGAGAGAACGTCGGCTGGTGACGCTCACCGGCCCGGGTGGGGTGGGAAAGACGAGCTTGGCCCTCGAGGTGGCCGCCAGGGCTCAGGACGCCCATCGCGACGGTGTCGCGGTCATCGAACTCGGCGCTCTGTCGTCGAGGCACGCCCTGGGGGAGGACGGCACCGCCCGACTCGATGCGGTGACGGACACCATTCGGCGCAGGCTCGGGCCTCTGGGTGATCCTGACGGTTCCGCGGCGGATCTCATCACCGCGCTGCAAGGCAGGCAACTGCTGATCGTGCTCGACAACGCGGAGCATGTGGCGGGCGTCATCGCCTCCTGGACCGACGAGGTGCGCCGATCATGCGACGGAGTTCGTTTCGTCATCACGTCGCGTCGATCTCTCGGGCTCCCCGGCGAAACGGTGTGGGAGGTTTCCCCGCTTTCACTGCCCTCTGCGGGAGCACACGATACAGATATGTGTGGCCACGGGGCGGTCGACCTTTTTCTCACCCGTGCAGGTGAGCAGTTCCCGCTGCTCGATCTCTCGGACGATCTCGGCGATGTGGCCGAGGTGTGCCGGAAGCTCGACGGACTGCCCCTCGCCATCGAATTGGCGGTGGCCAGGTTGCGGTCGATACCGATCGCGGCATTGCGTACACGTCTCGAACACCCCGGAGCGTTGGGCGAACGCCTCGCCCCTGGCCTGCCACATCAACTGGCCCTGGGTGCGACCATTCGCTGGAGTCTCGATCTCCTCAGCCGAACGGACATGCTGGTCCTCGCGCGGTTGTCCGCGTTCTCGGGAAGCTTCACCCTCGAGGCGGCCGAACAGCTCCACGGCCCTGTCATGAGCGGGCAGGTGGTTCTGGCTCTGGCCAACCTGGTCGACAGCTCACTGGTCCAACCCGTCCGCGGTCACGACTATCGGTATCGGATCCTGACCCCGATCCGTGACTTCTGCCGCACGGAACTCGGCGCCACCGAATACAGGGTGACAAGAGATCGGCATCTCGCCTACTTCTCCGACCTCGCGAAGTCGGCAGAGGAACACGCTGACGCCTCGGTCCTTCACCCCGAGCTCGCCGAGATCGTCGCCGCACTTGAGTGGGGATTTCGTGAGGGGACGTCCGGGGCCGCAGTCGTTCGCGCGGTCGAGCTGCTCACGGCCGCTCGTCCGTTGTGGGATCGCGGATCCGGCCGTACACAGCTGCTGCGGCACTGGACGAAGTGCGCGCTGTCCCACGAGAGCAGCCTGCACCTCCATCTACGCGCGAAGTTGTATCACTGGGCAGGAAGGCTGGCCTATGTCGCAGGCCGGTTCCCTTCGGCCCGAGCCCATCTCGCCAAGGCTCTGAGCCTCACAGATCTCGGCGACAGAGAGGGTGAACGGCGAAGAGCGGACATCATGATCGACCTGGCGGCCATCGCCGACGCGCTTCTCGACAGCGACGCGATGCGGCGAGCGCACGCCGCTGTCGTCGCCGCGGAGAACGCCGGTGACCCGTCCCGAATCGTGGCCGCCCGTGTGGTCGAGGCGTCCACCGCCGCATGGCGTGATCGGGCTGCCGAAGCCGACACGGCACTCAGGAAGGCCTACGAAGTCGCTGGGGCCGACGCCGAGTCGCGTACGGCCTGCCTCAGCCGGCAACCCCTGATCGACCTTCGCGCGGGCCGGCTCGACGAAGCGGTGAAGTCCGCGGATCGGGCCCTCGCGCTCCGTGCGGAGCTCGGCCCGGACGCCGCGATCCACACCCTGTTGTCCAAGGCCTGGGCGCTTGTGCTCCGAGGTGCGGCAACGCGGGCGATCGCGCCCCTGGACGAAGCAAGAACGCTCTGCGACGAAGTGCGGCGGTCTTGTCTGGCGCCTCAGCTCAACGAGCTCGAAGCGCATATCCATCGAGCACTCGGTCGCGGGGACGACGCCCGGCTCGCCGCCGCTCAGACCATTCGTGCCGCGATGACGGGCAAAGACCTGGCGACGGCGCTTCGAGCCCTTCACATTGTCGCGGCGATCGCCGTTCAGGAGCACGACCCCGGGGCCCGTGACATCGTCGTGAGCGTCGCGTCGTGCCGAGTTCGCGCCGGATATCCGCCCTGGCCCTTCACCTCCCACGAGTGTTCGCTATGGGAGGAGCCATACGACACGGCTTCGCCGCAAGCCCGGCGCCACACCGATGATCTGGAACAGATGATCACCGAGGCCGCCGAGAGGGCACTGGCGTACCTGGACGACCGTAAGGGCGTGTCGTGAGTGGTGAGCCGTGCCACGCGGCCGTTCGAACGTCGCGGGACGGTGACGAGGATTCGCCCGGGCATACCGCCGGCCAGCACAGTCCGACCGTCCGAAATTCTCCTGAAAGGAAGACATGGCTCCGGTTGTTCCACTCGCCGTCCAGATCACATCACGGTTGCTCTCCGCGATGGACCGGGCCCTTCCCGCGGAACACGCGGGGGCCGATCCTCAGGTGCGCCGCTCCGACCGGGCGGACCTGCAGGCCAACGGGCTGCTCGCGGTCGCCAAGAAGCTGCGCTCCCAGCCGCGTGAAGTCGCGGAGAAGGTCGTCGCGTCCCTTGAAGGAGCCGATCTCATCGCCTCGTGCGAGGTGTCAGGACCGGGCTTCCTGAACCTGAGCTTGACCGACTCCGCGCTGCTGCGACAGGTCGAAGCCCGGCTCGCCGACGATCGCCTGGGGCTCCCCCGCTCGCTCGACGGCACGACCGTCATCGACTACTCCCAACCCAACATCGCCAAAGAGATGCACGTCGGCCATCTGAGGTCGACCATCATCGGTGACTCGATCGCGCGGATCCTGGGCTTTCTGGGCGAGGACGTGGTCCGGCAGAACCACCTGGGCGACTGGGGAACCCAGTTCGGGATGCTGATCCAGTACCTCACCGAATCCGGCGGGGAATGGCGGCAGGGGAAGAGTCCGGCCGCGAGCTCCCTGTCGTGGCTCAACCGGCTCTACAAGGACTCCCGGGTCAAGTTCGACTCCGACGAGGAGTTCGCCGAACGGGCCCGAACCCGGGTCGTCGCGCTCCAGGCCGGAGACGCCGAGACGCTCCGGTCCTGGCGGGAGATCGTCACCGAGTCCAAGCTGTACTTCAACGAGGTGTACGACAAACTCGGCGTGCTGCTCACCGATGAGGACGCCGTCGGGGAGAGCTTCTACAACCCCTTCCTCGCCGAGGTGGCGAACGAGCTGGAGAGGTCGGGCGTCGCCGTGATCAGTGACGGCGCCCTCTGCGTTTTCTTCGACGACATCATGGGCCAGAACGGCGAGCCGCTGCCGCTCATCATCCGCAAGAGAGACGGCGGGTTCGGATACGCCGCCACCGACCTGGCCGCCATCCGCCACCGCGTCGGCACCCTCGCCGCGCATCGGATCCTCTATGTCGTCGATGCCCGCCAGGCGTTGCACTTCCGTATGGTCTTCGAAACCGCCAAGCGCATCGGCTGGCTGAACGGCGAGGTCGACGCGGTCCACCTCGCCTTCGGCACCGTTCTCGGCAAAGATGGCAAGCCCTTCAAAACGCGTTCGGGGGAAACCGTCCGGCTCATCTCACTGCTGGACGAGGCCGTCGACCGGGCGCGGCTCGTGGTGCGGGAGAAGAGCCGCGACCTCGCGGCCGGCGGCCGGGAGACCATCGCCGCGGTCGTCGGCATCGGCGCGGTCAAGTACGCCGACCTGGCCACCAGCAGGGCGAAGGACTATGTCTTCGACGTGGACCGCATGGTCTCGCTGAACGGGAACACCGGTGTCTACCTTCAGTACGCGCATGCCAGGACCCGTTCGATCCTCCGGAAGGCGGGACACGACCTTGTGGCACGGGCTCGCGTGCATCAGGGAGTCGTTCTCGAACCTGCGGAGCGCGCGCTGATGCTCAAGCTCGACGATCTCGATCTGACTCTGAAAGAGGTCGCTCACGCCTACGAGCCGCACCGGCTCTGCGCCTACCTCTTCGAACTCTCCCAGACCTTCACATCCTTCTTCGATGCCTGCCCCGTACTGAAGGCGCCCGGCCCCGAGATCATGGACAACCGCCTCATGCTCTGCCGGCTCACCGGCGACACGCTGAGAATCGGCCTCGATCTCCTCGGACTCGCCGCACCCGACCGGCTCTAGGAGTGTCCTGAGTCGACATCACCGGGATTGCCTGCACTCCAGGCAGCGCCCCTGGTAGGTCTTCGCCATGGCGCGTGGAGACCTCACCGACGAGGAGTGGTCCTTGATCGGGCCTCACTCGCCGCTGGGTGAGCGAGGCCCGATTCTGGATCTGCGACGGCGGTTCAACGCGGTGATGGAACGGTTTCGGACCGGCAGCCCGTGGCCGGGGACCGACTACCTGAAGGCGCGGTGGAGCTGGGTCATGGTGAGTTGGACGCGGCTCTTGTTGCCGACGACCACGTAGGTTTCGTAGGTGACCTTGTCTCCCTTGTCCATGACTCCGCCGGGGGTGGTGACCTGGATGGTGTTCTCGCCGAAGTGGCCGTTGTAGTCCGTGGGCGGGCGGGTCATCGTGTAGTAGTAGGCCTTGTCGCCGAGAACGTCGGGCTTGACGTACATGCCGAGGCAGTAGTCGCCGTCGCCCGTACAACGGACCATGGGGTCCTTGCTCGTGTGAGAGTCCACGGGCTTGGGCGACAGGCGACCGGTGGCGGGGCTGTAGGAGAAGACCTTGGTGAAATCCGGCTGCAGGTAGGCGACGAGGACGCCGTCGAAGTAGTCGTGTCGTTCGTCGTCCGAGGTGATCGTGGCGGCGGCGCGGAAGACGTTCTCCAGCTCGGGCACGTCGTGATCGGGGGCGAGCTCGATCGAGGTCCGCAGCCAGTACGGCGACAGGCCCATGGTGAACGGGACGCGCTTGGCCTGGTGGTCGGCGCTGCGGCAGTCGCCCCAGCCCGGTTTCGTGTCCGCGAGGGTGACGAACATCGCGGGCCTCACCTCCGTGCGAATGGAGCCGCCGGACCTGGCCATGGTGTAAAGCGCGCTGGTGCTGGGACCGTGGTAGGGCGGCGGCTGGCCCACGTCGTCCACGCGAGCGCCGGCCTGCGTGGGGTTGTAGCACTCGGTCGACGCCTCGCCCTTCTGCCAGGCGTGGAAGGCGTACTGGAAAGCGGCACCATGGCCGCCGCTGGAGATGAACTCCTTGTCGTTCACCTTGACCGACGCGATCGCGCCGGCCAGCGCCGTCGACGTCGTGACCGCCAGCCTGTTGCGCTTGTCGACCAGAACAGACGCCGTGACGTCCTGGAACGTCCGGTCGTAGTTCTTCTTGGTGGCGCATTCGGACGTGTACGTGAGCACGAAGTCGTCGTAGGCCGGGCTGCTGCGTGGCGGCGCCTCGCACGAGCTTGGCGCGGCGGTCGCTGCCACGGGAGCGACCGCCGCTGTCATGACCGTGACCGCGGCCAGTACGGCCCCCTGTCGGATGAATCTCATGCGCGAATTCAACCGGCACCCGGTGATGCAGCATGATCTTTTCAAGAAAAAGGAAAATGTCAGGGGTGGCCGGTTCGGGAGGCCTACTGTGCTGCGTCCGTGATTCGTCTGGTGTTCGTGGTCATGGGGCGTCTGGGGCTGAAGGCGGAGCCGCCACATCTGATCGATGGCGAGCGGTCTTGGCTTGAGCGACGGGTGCGGGCGACGCCAAGGGGCTGCCGCGTTTACCGGTGTCCTTGCCGGGTGCTGGACGGCGGCCGGCCGTAGGCCTGCCTGTACAGGGCCGCGAAACGGCCGAGATGGGTGAATCCCCACCGGAGGGCCACATCCGTGACGGTCGTCTGGCTGCCCGTCTCGGCGATACGGACCAGATCGGCGTGGGCGTGAGCCAGCCGTACGGAACGGAGATAGGCCATCGGGGTGGTCCGCAGATGCTCGCGGAAACCGAGCTGGAGAGTGCGGACGCCGACCCTGGCCGCGGCGGCGATGTCGCCAAGACAGATCGGTTCGCCGGCGTGATCTTCGCAATAGCGGGTCGCACGCCGAAGAGCGGCAGGGGTCCACGAGGCGGGGGGCCCGCCGAATGCGTGGGAGTAATTGTGGGACTGGGAGGAGAGCAAGGTGTGCAGCAGGAACTGCTCGAAGTGATGCTCGGCCAGCTTCGAGGCCGCGAAGGGCAGCGTCCCCCCCGTACCGGTCGACGACAGCATTCTCAGCGCGTGACCGAGCGCGCTGGTGGCATCCACCCCCGGTTCGAACCGCAGTCGCTCCTTGGGAGAATCACCTAGGTAAGCCTCGAGCGCCTCCTGCATGAGTGCCGACGGAATCTGCATCAGCATTACTTCGTGATCGAGGCTCCAACGCATGTCGATCTTCTGCTGGGGACCTATGAGGGAGATCGGTGCGGTGACGTCCCCCCCGTTGAGCGTCACCTCGCCGGCCCCTCGCAACGGCATGATCGCATAGAAGTTGAACGACTCCGACGTCCCGGTACGAATCTCTGCCCCATATGACGCGGTGTACAGGCCGATCTTTCCCCGGTGGAGAAGCTGGTATCGAGCGCCATTCGGATGCGACTTGACAATACGAAGGTAGTAATACGGGTAATGCTGCTCCAGCAGTTCTCGCAGCTGATCGACGTCTGCGGTGACCGCCGGATGGTTCATCGATGGGCCCGAGGCACACCCCGGCCCCTGCGAATTCATATCCATCATCGTGCTGATTTCCCCTACACACTCCGCCAATTGCCACGTCGACGCGAGCGGTCGCGCCTGGTACTCGGCATGGAGGCTGCTTCGATCCGGTCGTCGATACAAGTCAGGAGGGTCTGAGCTCCGCGATATGACGACGTGCATTCCGGAATGCGCGTATCCATGTCATCTCCACGGCGGAAGGATCATGGACTCTTCCCCTGCGGTCAGCAGGTTAGCGATGGATGGCGATATTGTAAATGTGAATCCGGACATTTCTAAGTACTTCTAAATGAATCACGCCCTGGCGGGTTGTAGATAAACTTGCCCCTCGACTCGCGGAACTCCCGGTGCCTGCGGATGCGCCCTGCCGAGAGCCGATGCCGTGCTGGACGACTGCGAACACCTCATCGCGGCCACCGCCGAGCCGGCCGATGTGCTGCCGGCCTGCCAGGGGTCGCGGGTGCCGGTTACCGGCCGGAAAGCGCTCGGCATCACCGGTGAGGCGATTCCGCCCATGGTGCCGCCGCGGCCGCCGCCCCGGAGGTGGCGGCGCTGCTGGAGCGGCGTCATCCGCTGCCCGAGGTCCGGCGGGTGCGGCCCCTACGCCGCGAGCGACGCCGCCGCCACCTGATCGGTGAAACGCCCACAATTACTGGCATTGTGAGTAGGCGACCGGCCCCGGCGTTAGGGGCGGCTAGGGGTACATCTGGGGGGGGAGCCCCGACTTAGCCTGATCTCTGCCGCCTGAGGGAGATCGTCGATTATGCGGAATAACCGGCCGATATACAACGGGACATTCATCCACGACTTTCTCGACCAAAGCGCCGCGGAGTTTCCCGATTCGCCAGCAGTGAGGGACTCCACCGGGATTTGGACCTATCACGAACTGGATACGATCAGCCACGCGGTGGATCGCTGGCTGGCCGGGCACAACGTCGGCCCGGGCACGCGAGTGGTGGTTCAGGCCCCCACCGACCGCCGGTTGGCGGCGCTGTTCTTCGGCGTCTCCCGTCACGGCGCCGTCTTCGTGCCGCTCAATCCGGCGATGAAAAGCTTCCACCTGCGTTCGGTGCTCGAGAACGCCGACCCCGCGCTGGTGATCATCGAATCCGCCGGCGGGAAACCCGACGCCGTGCGCGCGCTCACCGGCGCACCCGTCCACGACTTCGAAGCGGTCTGGGACGAGGTGACCGAACTCGCTAGCCGACGGGCGCGCGTGGCCGTGCCGAGTGAGATCAACCCCTCGGACCTGGCCGCGCTCGTGTACACCTCGGGCAGTACGGCGGAGCCGAAAGCGGTGATCTGCCCCCACGCCCAGGTCTGCTTCGCCACCGTGGCGCTCGTCGAGGCGCTGGACTACCGCCCGGACGACGTGGTCTTCTGCCGTTTCCCGATGTCCTGGGACTACGGGCTGTACAAGCTGCTGATGACCTGCGCCGTGGGCGCCGAACTGGTCTTCGCCGACGCCGGCGCCGACCTGCGGCTGGTCGACCAGTTCCGCAAGACCCGGGCGACGGTGGTCCCGATCGTGCCCTCGCTCGCCAACATGATCATCGCCTCGGCACAGCGGCAGGCCGAGCCCACCCGCGGGGTGCGGTTGTTCACCAACACCGGCGCGGCGCTGCCCGCCGCCACCATCGACGCGCTGCGGACCCACTTCCCCGGCGCCCAGGTGGTCCGCCAGTTCGGCCAGACCGAGTGCAAGCGCATCTCCGTCATGCCTCCGGAGGAGGAGCGGGAGCGCCCGGACTCCGTCGGACGGCCGCTGCCCGGCACCGTCGTCCACATCCTCGACGCCGACGGGAACCCGGTGCCCACCGGGACCACCGGGGAGATCGTGGTGACCGGCCCGCACGTGATGCCGGGGTACTGGCGCAATCCCGAGGTGACCGCGAAGACGTTCCGCCTCGACCCGGAGACCGGGGAGCGGCGCCTGCACACCGGTGACTACGGCCACCTCGACGAGGACGGCTACCTCTACTTCGACGGCCGCCGGGACGACATGTTCAAACGCAAGGGCATCCGCATGAGCACCGTGGAGATCGAGGCGGCGGCGCTCGACATCGCCGGGGTCCGGGCGGCCGCCGCGCTGCCCCCGGACGGTGAGCACGATCTCGCGATCTTCGTCGAGGCCGCCGACGGGGCGGAGCTGGAACCCCACGCCGTCCTCCGCGAACTGGCCGCCCGGCTGGAGCCCGCCAAGGTGCCCGCGATCTGCCGGGTGATCCCGGAGATCCCGCGGTCCGCGCACGGCAAGTACGCCCGCGACCGGCTGCGCGACATGCACGCACGGGAAGCACGTCCGGCCGCGCCCCGTCCCCGGGAGCCGCTCGCGGACTCGGTGCCCACGGACGCGGCCCGGCAGGCGGAGCCCCTCCGCACGCCTCCGAAGATCACCCGTGAGGAACTGGTCCGCCGCTTCGGATCCCCGCTCTATGTGTACGACCTGGACCGGGTCACCGCGGCGCACCGGGACCTGGCCGAGTTCATGCCGGAAGGCACGACGATCTACTACGCGCTCAAGGCCAACCCCCACCCGGACGTGGCCGGCGCGCTGCGTACGGCCGCGGGCGGCGGCTGCCGTGCGGAGATCAGCTCCACCGGGGAGCTGGCGGCCGCGCTGGCCGCCGGGTTCACCGGCGCGGACTGCCTGTACACCGGGCCCGGCAAGACCGCCGGGGAACTGGCCGAAGCGCTCGCCGCCGGGGTGCGGCTGTTCTCCGTGGAGTCGCTCACCGACCTGCAACACGTCGGCGCCGCGGCGACCGCGCAGGGCACCGTCGCCAAATGCCTGCTGCGCGTGAACAGCGCCACCGCGGCCGCCGCCACCAGCATCCGGATGACCGGCACCCCCTCCCAGTTCGGCAACGACATGGAGGAGCTGCCCGCGCAGGTGGCCGCGATGCGCGCGGTCGCGGGCACGCGGATCATCGGCGCCCACTTCTTCCCGCTCAGCAACGCCGCGGAGGAGGACAGCCTGCTCGGCGAGTTCCAGCACACCGTGACGGTCGCCGCGGAGGTGCAGCGCATCCTGGGCGAACCACTCGAGCTGGTGGATCTCGGCGGCGGGTTCTCCGCGCCGTACGGCGTGCCCGGTACGCGATCCGCCTACCCGAACCTGCGCAAAGGCCTGGAAGAGGCGCTGGACAAGTACCTGCCGCAGTGGCGGGACGGCCGGCCGGGCATCGCCTGCGAGTCCGGCCGGTACCTGGTGTCCGACTGCGGCGAGCTGCACTGCAGCGTGGTCAACGTCAAGGAGAGCCGGGGCCGCACCTTCGTCATCCTGGACGCGGGGATCAACGCGTTCGGCGGCATGTCCGGGCTCGGCCGGCTGCTTCCGGTCCAGGTCAAGCCCGCGTCACCGAACGGCGGCACGACGCACGACGCCGTGCCCGGCCGCCGGGCCGCGCTGGCCGGGCCCTTGTGCACACCCGGCGACCTGCTCGCCCGCGAGGTCGAACTGCCCGACCCCGCCCCCGGCGATCTGGTGACCATCCCGCACGCGGGCGCCTACGGCCTCACCGCCAGCCTGTCGCTGTTCCTCGGCCGCCCCGCGCCCACCGAAGTGGTGATCCGCGGAGACGAGATCGTCTCCGTCTCCCGGCTGCAACGCCAACGCGTCTACGACCCGCCGCGAAACCCCGACCCCCGGAGCGCATGATGGCAACCCCAGGAGACCACGGCGGCCCTTCCGAGGCCGAGCTCGACGGCCTCGACGAGCTGCCCGCCGCGGAGCAGCGCCGGGTGCTCCTGGAACTGGTGCACCGGGAGACCAGGGAGGCGCTGCGCGGAGTGGAGGGCGGCGAGCTGGCCGAGGTGACCTCCAACCGGCCGTTCCGCGAACTCGGCCTCGACTCCCTGGCCGCGGTGGACCTGCACGACCGGCTGGTCACCGCCACCGGCGTGACGCTGCCGATGACCCTGGCCTTCGACTACCCCACACCCGAGCTGGTCGCCGACTACGTCCGCGCCGCCGTACTCGGTCTGCCCGTGCCGGAGCCCGCCACGGGCCGCGCGGACGTCCTGGACGTCACGCCCGATGCCGACGCCGACCCGGTCGTCCTCGTCGGCATCGGGTGCCGGTTCCCCGGCGGCGTCGACTCCGCCGAGGGACTGTGGCGGATCTTCGCCGAGGAGCGCGAGGTGCTCGGCGACTTTCCCACCGACCGCGGCTGGGATCTGGAGAACCTGTTCGACCCGGACCCCGACGCCCCAGGGAAGAGCTACGTGCGTCACGGCGGCTTTCTGCTCGACGCGACCGGGTTCGACGCGGACTTCTTCGGCATCAACCCGCGCGAGGCGCTGGCCATGGACCCGCAGCAGCGGGTGGTCCTGGAGACCTGCTGGGCCGCGCTGGAGCACGCGGGAATCGACCCGACGTCGCTGCGCGACCGGCCCGTCGGCTCGTTCTTCGGCGCCGAGGTACACGAGTACGGCGTGCGCGTGCACCAGGCGCCGGAGGGCCTGGACGGCTACCTGATGACCGGCAACGCGCCCAGTGTGATCTCCGGACGGCTCGCCTATCTACTCGGCCTGTGCGGGCCGGCGATCACGGTGGACACCGCGTGCTCCGGCGCGATCGTCTCGCTGCACCTGGCCTGCGCCTCGCTGCGCTCCGGCGAGTCCTCCCTGGCCTTGGTCGGCGGGGTGACGGTCATGGGCAGCCCGGGCATGTTCACCGCCTTCAGCCGGCAGCGGGGGCTGGCCCCGGACGGCCGGGTGAAGGCGTTCGCCGACGCCGCGGACGGCACCGCGTTCTCCGAGGGTGTCGGGGTGCTGGTCCTTGAGCGGCTTTCCGAGGCGCGCCGCCACGGGCACCGGGTGCTGGCCGTCGTGCGCGGCACCGCGATCAACCAGGACGGCAGGTCCAACGGGCTGACCGCGCCGAGCGGTCCCGCGCAGCGCCGGCTCATCCAGGACGCACTGGCGGCCGCCCGGCTGGAGCCCGCGGATGTGGACGCGGTCGACGCGCACGGCACCGGCACCGCGCTGGGGGACCCGATCGAGGCGCACGCGCTGCTGGCCACCTACGGCCAGGACCGGCGGTCGCCGCTGTGGCTGGGCTCGGCCAAGTCGAACCTGGGTCACACCCAGGCGGCCGGCGGCATCGCCAGTGTGATCAAGATGGTCCTGGCGATGCGGCACGAGCTGTTGCCCAGGACGCTGCACGTGGACGCGCCGTCGTCGAAGGTGGACTGGTCCGGTGGCGCCGTGGAGCTGCTGACCGAGGCCCGGCCGTGGCCGCGGGTCGAGGGCCGGCCGCGCCGGGCGGGGGTGTCGTCGTTCGGCATCTCCGGCACCAACGCGCATGTGATCGTGGAAGAGCCGCCTGTCGAGGAGCCGTCGGTGGCCGGCGGCGGAACGGTCGTGCCCGCCGGCGAGGAAGCGTGGGCCGGGGCGGAGCCGGCGGAGCGGGACGGCATCACGGCCACCGCGCTCGAGGGCGACCACGCCGCCGCGCCGACACCGGTGCCGGTGGTGGTGTCGGCCAAGAGCGAGGCGGCGTTGCGGGCGCAGGCCGGTCGGCTGGCGGGATTCGTGGCCGGGCACGATGCGGCCGGTCCGGTGGAGGTGGCGGCCGGGCTGGCGCGCCGGGCCGCCCTGGATTACCGGGCGGTGCTGCCGGCGGCGGACCGGGAGAGTCTGCTGGCCGGACTGCGGACCCTGGCCGCCGAGGAGTCGCAGGCTTCGGGGTTGGCGGCCGGCGGGTCGATGGCCTCGGTGGTGGGCCGGGTGCGGCCGGGCCGGGTGGCGGTGGTGTTCTCCGGTCAGGGTGCTCAGCGGGCCGGGATGGGCCGGGAGTTGTATGCCGCTTTCCCGGTGTTCGCCCGTGCTTTGGATGAGGCGTGTGCGTTGCTGGAGGCCGAGCTCACCGCCATCGACGCTGCCGGGGTGGTGACCGGCCTGGCCGATGGGCTGGACCTGCGGGAGATCATCCTCGGCCGGACCGGTGAGACCGGCGAGTCTGGTGGGTCTGCTGCTGGTGGGGTGCTGGATCAGACGGTGTTCGCTCAGGCCGGGCTGTTCGCGGTGGAGACGGCGTTGTTCCGGCTGCTGGAATCATTCGGGGTACGGCCTGACTATGTGGCCGGGCATTCGCTGGGGGAGATCACCGCGGCGCATGTGGCCGGTGTTCTGGATTTGGCGGACGCGTGCCGGTTGGTGGCCGCTCGTGGCCGGTTGATGCAGGCGTTGCCGTCCGGTGGTGCGATGGCGGCGATCGGCTGCGGCGAGGACGTCCTTGCCCCGGTCCTGGCCGATTACGGCCGGGTGGCCGTGGCCGCGGTCAACGCGCCTGGTTCAGTGGTTGTCTCCGGCGCGTCCGACCAGGTCGAGCAGGTGGTGGAGTGGGCGCGAGAGCGCGGGCACCGGACCCGGCGGTTGCGGGTGTCACATGCGTTCCATTCGCCGTTGATGCAGCCGATGCTGGAGGAGTTCGCCGCGGTGGCGGCGTCGCTGGTGTTCCATCCGCCGACCGTGGCGCTGGTGTCGGGGGTGAGCGGACGGCCCGCCGGGTCGCAGATCACCGAGCCCGGCTACTGGGTGGAGCATGTGCACCGGCCGGTGCGGTTCGCCGATGTGGTGACCACCCTGCGCGGGCAGGGCGTCGGCTGTTTCATCGAGGCGGGCCCGGACGCCCAGCTGGCGCCCATGATCGAGCAGACCCTCGCGCACCACGACAACGACAACGACCACGCCGGTGACCGGCACCTCGACGGAACCGGTGGTGGAGACGGCGACCACGCCCAGGTCCGCGGTGCCGGCAAAGACGCGGAGCCTGCCTCGGTGGTGGCGTTGCTGCGCCGCGACCGGGACGAGACCGCTCAACTGGTCGCCGGACTGGGCCGGGCATGGACCTGCGGCACCGGCGTGGACTGGACCGCCTGGCCGTCCTGGACCACCGGAACCGGAACGGCGGGACCGGCTGGGACCCGCGTCGGCGACCTGGATCTGCCCACCTACCCCTTCCAGCATCGCCGTTACTGGCTGCAGGCGGCTCCGACCGGTGACCCGGCCGCGCTCGGTCTGCGTGCCGCCGACCATTCGATCCTTGGTGCGGTGGTGGAGCAGCCCGACGGCGGCGCCATCCTGACCGGCCGACTGTCGCTCACCGCTCAGTCCTGGCTGGCCGACCACGCCATCAACGCCACCCCCATCCTGCCCGGCACCGCCTTCGTGGAACTGGCCCTGCGCGCCGGAGACCAGGTCGGCTGCCCCACCATCGACGAGCTCACCCTGCACGCCCCGCTGGAGCTACCGAGTCGGGGTCAGGTGACGATCCGGGTGGTCGCCGGCCGATCCGCCGTGGACGGGCGGCGGCCCGTGGAGATCCACTCCATCGGCGAAGACGGTGTCTGGCTACGGCACGCCACCGGCATCCTCTCCCCCGTCCCCGCTCCCGGCTCGGCGGCGGCACACGAGTTCGCCGACTGGCCACCGCCGGGCGCCGAACCGCTCGACGTCACCGGCCTCTACCCGGCGATGGCCCACCGCGGCTACGACTATGGCCCCGCTTTCCGCGGCCTCACCCGAGCCTGGCGCCGCGGCGAGGAGGTCTTCGTCGAGGTGGCGTTGGCCGACGGGGTGGAGGCGACGGGCTTCGGCGTGCACCCAGCGCTGCTCGACGCGGCCCTGCACGCCACCGACCTGCTGCCCGGCCACGAGCAGGACACGGCGTTGCCGTTCGCCTGGCGCGGGGTGTCACTGCATGCCGACGGGGCGCGTGCGGCGCGGGTCAGGCTGCGCCCGGACGAGGAATCCGGGGTTCGGCTCGACCTCGCCGACCCGGTGGGCCGGCCGGTGGCCACGGTGACGTCACTGGCTTACCGCCCGGTGCCCGCGCAGTGGTCGAGTTCGCGCTCTGCGGCGCATCAGTGGCTGCACGAGGTGGTGTGGCGCCCGATGGACGTGACGGTGTCGTCGGGTGGCATCGGCGCGGATCTGGTCATCGATGCCACCGAGTGGGCCAGGGTCGGATCCGCCGACAGTGGGACGCTGGACCGCCTGCGCCGTGGCGTGGGTTCGGTGCTGGCCCGCTTGCGCGAGTGGCTGACCAGTGAAACGAGAGCTGACGCCCGGTTGGTGGTGGTGACCCGGGGTGCGGTGGCCGTGGCCGACGGCGAGGTTCCGGATCCGGCGCAGGCTGCGGTGTGGGGGCTGGTGCGGGCCGCTCAGTCGGAGGAGCCGGGCCGGATCACGTTGGTCGATCTGGAAAGCGACACCGAGACGGCACCCGGTGAGGTGGCGCCTGCCGGTGCCTCGCTGGGCCGAAGCGGTGACGAGGTGACCGACGCGGTGGCGGCGGCGCTGGCCTGTGGTGAGCCGGAGGCGGCGGTGCGCGGGGGCCGGCTGTGGGTGTCCCGGATGACGCACGTGGCATCCCCCGACCTGGACGGTGGAGTCTTCCCGTCGCTTGGGGAAGCCGGCCAGGTGGGCGGTGAGGATGCCGAGGTCGTGTGGCCGGTCGATGGGACGACGTTGGTCACTGGTGGTACCGGCGGGTTGGGTGCCCTGGTGGCGCGGCATTTGGTGGCGGTGCATGGGGTGCGGCATCTGTTGCTAGTGTCTCGCCGGGGCTTGGAGGCCCCTGGCGCGGCTGAATTGCGTGATGAGCTGACCGGGCTGGGTGCCGAGGTGTCTGTCGCCGCGTGTGATGTGGCTGATCGGGACGCTCTCAGCGTGCTGTTGGAGGGGGTTGGTGGGGTGTGGCCGTTGCGTGCGGTGGTGCATGCGGCGGGGGTGGTGGATGACGGGGTTGTTTCGTCGTTGTCGGCTGGTCGGGTGGAGGCGGTGCTGCGGCCGAAGGTGGATGCGGCGTGGCATCTGGATGAGCTGACGCGTGGTGGGGATCTGGCGCGGTTTGTGGTGTTCTCTTCGCTGGCCGGGGTGATGGATGGGGCCGGGCAGGGCAATTACGCGGCGGCCAATGCCTTTGTCGATGCGTTGGCGGTGGCTCGGGCGGCGGCTGGTCTGCCGGCGGTGTCGCTGGCGTGGGGGCCGTGGGCCGAGGAACGGGGGATGGCCGGTCGGATCGGCGCGCGTGACGAGGCGCGGATGCATGCCGCTGGCGTGGTGGCGTTGACCGCGGGTCAGGGGTTGGCACTGCTGGACGCGGCTGTGGTGGCGGGGCGGCCGTTCGTGGTGCCGGCCCGGTTCGATGCGGCGGCGCTGGGCCGGCGTGGGGCCGGTCTGCCGGCGCTGTTGCGGGAGTTGGCCGGTCCCGCGGTGCGTCCCGCGGCTGATCCCGCGCGGGTGGCCGATCCCACCGCGGCGCCCGGCGCCGCTGGTACGGCTGGCGCGGGTGCGGAGCGGCCGGTGATGGCGCTGGCACATCTGTCGGCGCGGCAGCGCCAGCGGCAGTTGCTGGACATGGTGTGTGCTCAGGCGGCGGCCACGCTGGGGCATGACACCGCTGCGGCCATCGATGCCGATCGGCCTTTCCAGGAGTTCGGGTTCGATTCGCTGACCGCGGTGGAGTTGCGTAACCGGTTGCACACGGTGACCGGGTTACGGCTCACCCCGACCTTGGTGTTCGATCACCCCACTCCTCGCGCGCTGGCGATGCATCTGGATGCCACGGTGTTCGGCGGCACTGCCCGCCGTCCGGTCGCGGCCGCTGCGCCCGGCGGCCCTGCCGATGATCCTGCCGGTGACGCCGCTGGTGACCTGATCGCCGTTGTCGGGATGGCCTGCCGTTTCCCCGGTCAGGTCACCAGCCCCGACGACCTGTGGCAACTCCTGGTCGACGACCGCGATGGCATCACCGGCTTCCCCACCGACCGAGGCTGGGACATCACCGGCATCTACGACCCCGAGCCCGGCAAGCAGGGTCGCACCTACACCCGGCAGGGCGGGTTCCTGCACGACGCGGCGTACTTCGACCCCGCCCCGTTCGACATCGGTCCGCGCGAGGCCACCGCCATGGACCCGCAGCAGCGACTGCTGCTCGAAGCGTCCTGGGAGGCTCTGGAGCGCGCCGGCATCGACCCGTCCGGACTGCGCGGCACCCCGACCGGGGTGTTCGCCGGAGTGATGTACCACGACTGGGGCACTCGGCCGGGCAAGGTGCCGGAGGAGTATGCCGGCTACCTGGGCAACGGCAGCCTGGCCAGTGTGGTGTCCGGGCGAGTCTCGTACGCGTTCGGCCTGGAGGGGCCGGCGGTGTCGGTGGACACGGCGTGTTCGTCGTCGCTGGTGGCGTTGCATCTGGCGGCGCAGGCGCTGCGGAGCGGGGAGTGTGATCTGGCGCTGGCCGGAGGCGTGACGGTGATGGCCACGCCCGACACCTTCACCGACTTCGGCCTCCAGCGGGGGTTGGCCGCTGATGGGCGGTGTAAGTCGTTCGCCGAGGCGGCTGATGGGGTGGGTTGGGGCGAGGGTGTCGGGGTGCTGGTGGTGGAGCGGTTGTCGGACGCTCGCCGTCGTGGGCACCAGGTTCTGGCGGTGTTGCGCGGTTCGGCGGTGAACCAGGATGGTGCTTCCAAT